>JBAVAV010000261.1:0-2811 GCA_049585895.1 Candidatus Sulfotelmatobacter sp.
GGCGAATCGCGGCCGCTTGCACCGCGGCCTCCACCAACGGCGTTCCGCGCTGCCGCAATTGCTCGGCGAACTCCACGATCAGAATCGCGTTCTTGCTGGAAAGTCCAACCAGCATCACCAGTCCCACCTGGCAGAAAACGTCGTTCTGCAACCCTCGCACCCACTGCGCGCCCAACGCGCCCAGCAGCGCCATCGGGACGGCCAGCAAAACGATGAAGGGCAACACGAAACTTTCATACTGCGCCGACAGCGTTAGATAGACGACCACCGTCCCCAAGGCGAAAAGAATCAGCGTGGTGCCGCCTGACTGCAGTTCTTCGAGCGACAGACCGGTCCAACTGTAGGTAAAGCCTTGCGGCATCTTCGAGGCTAAAGTGTCCATCGCGGCAATCGCCTGCCCGGAACTGAAGCCAGGCGCGGCCGAGCCGTCAATCTCCGCCGAGCGGAACAGGTTGTAGTGGCTGATGACCTGCGGCGTAGTGGTCTGCGTGATGGCGATCAGGTTCTCCAGGGGAACCATTGCTCCGCTTTCGGAGCGCACATAGAACTGCTTCATGTCCTTGGCTGCCGAGCGGAATTGCTTGTCTGCCTGCACGTAAACGCGGTACGACCGATTGTTGAAGTCGAAATCGTTCACGTAAGCCGAGCCCATGTAGATCCCGAGCGTATCCGTGACCTGCGATAGTGGCACATGGAGGCTCTTCGCTTTCTCGCGGTCAATGGTCACCAGATACTGCGGATCGTTCGCCGTGTATGGGGTATAGAGTCCGACGAGATCCTTGCGTGCGCCAGCCTGCCGGATGATATCGTGCGTCGTGCTCGAGAGTTCTTCGAGCGTGTGTGCACCCTGGTCCTGCACCACGAACTGGAAGCCACCGAATTGCCCCAATCCCTGGATCGCGGGGGGAAGCGTGGCAAACACAATCGCCCCCGAAATGCCAAACAGTCTGGGACGAACGCGATTCACAATGGCTGTGGCAGTGTGCTGCCTGCCCTTACGCTGGGAATACGGCCTGAGTGGAACGAAGATGAGTCCCTGATTCGGCGCACTACCAGAAAAACCGAAGCCGGCGATGGAAAACGTTCCTTCCGCTTCCGAAACATCGCTCAGCATGTGCGCAATCTGTTTCCCGATCGCCTTCGTATATTCGAGCGAGGCTCCCGACGGCGCCTGCATGACGATGATGAAATATCCCTGGTCTTCATCCGGAACGAAGCCCGTCGGCACGCGTGTAAAGACAAAATAAGTGAGTCCCAGACCGGCGAAAAACAGCACCATCATCGCCAGCTTGTATTTCAGCAAGTAACCCAGCAGGGCACGGTACCCACGGGTGAGGAGGGCGACGCCGTCGTCAAACTTTTGCAGCCACCACCACTTTTGATGGTGGGAGTCGCGCAGGAAAATTGCCGCCAGCACCGGAGCGAGGGTGAGAGCGTTGAAGGCGGAAATGGCGATGGAAAATGCGATCGTCAGCGCAAACTGGCGAAACAGGATGCCGGTCGTCCCGGGAAAGAATGCAACCGGCACAAACACGGCAACCAGCACCAGCGAGGTGGCGACGACGGCGCTGGTGATCTCAGCAGTGGCTGCCCCCGCCGCTTTATGGGAATCGTGTTCGCCCTCAGTGATATGACGCTCAATGTTTTCAATCACGACGATAGCGTCGTCGACGACCAGGCCGGTGGCGAGCGTAATGCCGAACAGCGTCAGCGTGTTGATGGAGAAACCCAGCAACTTTACAAAGATGAAGGTGCCGATGAGCGAAACTGGAGTGGCGATAAAGTGAATCATCGTCGTCCTCCAGTCGCCGAGAAAGATAAAGATCACCAGGATGACCAGTAGAATCGCCGAACCCACGGTGAAGACCACGTCGCGTATGGATTCGCTGACTGCGTCGGTGACATCGAAGGCCACCTGGTAACGTATGCCCGGAGGGAATTTCTTCGAAAGCCGTTCGAGTTCAGCGAGCGCGCGCCGGTGGACGTCGAGCGCGTTGGCGGTGGAAAGCTGCGTCACCGCGAGGCCGACCGCATCCTGCCCGTTGAACTGCAGGTCTGTGCCGTAGTCTTCCGCGCCCAACTCTGCCCGCCCCACATCCTTGAGGTGGACCAGGGTTCCGTCGGCGTTGGTCTTGAGGATGATGTTGTCGAACTGGCTGGGTTCGCTCAGCCGTCCGACGGCACGCACGCTGATCTGGTAGGTCTGTCCCTCGGGGGCGGGCTGCTGGCCGACCTGGCCGGCGGCAATTTCCACGTTCTGCTCCGAGAGCGCATTGACTACATCCGGCGCGGTCAGCCCGCGACCCGCCAAACGGCCGGGATCGAGCCAGAGCCGCATCGAATATTTGCGCTCGCCGAAAATGATCACGTCGGCGACTCCGGGAATGCGCTTGAGCGAGTCCTTAACGTAGACGTCGAGGTAGTTGCTGACGAACAGCGTGGAATACTTGTTATTGTCGGCCAGGACGGCCGCGCCAAATACAAAGTTTTGGGAAGTCTTCGCGGTGGTGATGCCCACCGCTTTGACTGCACTGGGCAGGCGTCCTTGTGCCGTGTTGACCCGGTTCTGAATGTCGACCGTTGCCAGGTCGGGATTGCGGCTCAGATCAAACGTGGCAGTAATGGTGCTCGATCCGTCGTTGCCGCTGGTGGAGGTGATGTATTTCATCCCCTCGGCGCCGTTGATCTCTTGCTCCAGTGGAATCGTGACCGCGCTCTCCACCGTCTGCGCACTGGCGCCCGTGTAGAAGCTGGTTACGCCGACCTGGGGAGGCGCAAGGTCCGGAAACTGCGAAATCGGCAGCGTGGGGA
>JBAVAV010000262.1:0-5149 GCA_049585895.1 Candidatus Sulfotelmatobacter sp.
GGTCTGGCCCACCCTCAGCGGGAAGATCTGGATATTCTTCCCGAATGAGGTAACGCGAAGGTCACGGAATTCGGCGAAATGACCGCGCAATTCGGCGGCAAGTTTGATACCCCATCCGCACTGAAAAATCCAAACTGCCTCGCCCGGCTTGAGCGCGTACGCTGTTACCAGCCGGTCCCATTCGCGTACGAAATTCTCCGACGAAAAGATCTCCGCGGTCTTGTAATCGGCGGAGATGATCCGATACCCGCCACAGGAGAAACTTTCGAAACCCGAAACCGAAGCGTCAAGCGCGATGGGCTGCTGCCGGCAGAGATAGTTTCCCAGGATCAGGTCGGTTTGATAATCGACAAAGATCACCGAAGACGGAGGAATATTCTGCCGCACGAATTCCATCGCCGCAGTCATTTGCGTACGGCTTTGATCCCTGCGGTCCATGCGAGGCGGCCGCGGTTTGCCGAAGATCAGGCAGAGGACCAGGACGAATAGCGTCAGCGCCATTCCTCGGTTCCATCGCCCTGCAGCCAAACGTGTCAGTGCCACGCTGACACCCGCCACGCCGGGAATGATCAGAAAGGCAACGTGCCGCGTGCCCCCGTACGGATAAACGTGGCCAAGGCTGGCAATGCACGCGATCGCAAAGGGCAGAAGCAGCAGTGGCGCTTTATGGCGGCCGGAGATCGTATTCTCAGGCGACCCTCGATCCCAAAGAAGCGATGCGACTCCCACAAGAAACAGTAGACCGGCTACGTCGCCCACCGCGAGCTGTCCGAAAAAGAATTGAAAGACTCCAAAGCTGTGGCCGATGAGGAATCGTACTGGACTGTCGTGCGCGGAATCATAGTAAGAGCGGTGAAGGTAGAACTCGCTCATAAACCCCTGCAGCACGGTTCGCGAATCTCCCGCACCCAGGTGCGAGAGGTGCACCTTGTACAGAAACACGGCGAGGCTAAGTCCCAACAACTGACCGATGGCCCACACCGAGACTACTTTCAACGGCGGACGTTCAGACACGATCTTCAAAAACGCGTAGATGCCGAGAGCGGCCGCGAACAGAAATGCCGAGTAGTGGGTGAGCATCGCAAGATACAAAAAGAAGGAAAAGGCAACCATCAGGCTGGCGGATCTTTCTGCGAAAGCTCGATCGAGGAAGTACAGAGCACAGCCCAGGAATGCCAGCAGCAAAGCGTATTGCCGAATTTCCGCCGTGAGACCCACGATTGGAGGCAGACACGCCACGAATAGCAGGCCTATGAAGCCAGTGAGCCGGTTTGTGGCTCCCGCCAGCCATTTGTAGAAGATCCAACAGAAGACCGAACCCGCGATCACGGAGGGCAGGCGAAGCCAAAGTTCGGAAGTGCCCAGATCGTGCCAGAAATAGAGCAGCAGGATCAGAAGCGGCGGATGCGCCGCCGTCAACGCTTGCTTGTTCGCCAACGCCAGCGACATCTGGTTGGCCAGCCGGAAATGCAGCGCCTCGTCCGGATTGAGGAACGTGCCAGAGGCGGCCCACAGGCGAGCCAGAAATCCGGTCAGCACAACGAAGGCGGCCGCCAGATCGGAGTAATCTTCCAACCACGACCCGAGAATCTGTTCTTTGCTTAGTGGCGTGGTGTGCTTCGGCATGATGGGCGGTCAGAATGCGCCCAACCATTTTACCGGCAGGTACGCCGCCAGGGCATTGGCCAGGCGCTCGTCCGCGGTGACGAGTTCGACTCCGGACTGCACTGCGAGCACGACGTACACGCCATCGTAGACCGTGAGATCGTAGCTGGCTGCCAATCGCAGGGCTTCGGACAAGAACGGCGCGGACGGAAGCGTTGGGATGCCCAGCTCCCGCATCTGAGAGAACGCAAACTCAGCATTCTTTAGAGAAAGCCGGCGTCTCCGAACCGCCTTCCAAAGAACATTTGCCAACTCGACCCAGAACAGGTCCGGAACGAAGAACCGGATCGCGCCCTGCCGGAAGGCTTGCAAAAGGCCGACCGCCTGCGGAACAAGCTGCTCGTCGATCGCGGGCAGACACCACTTCACGCCGACGCTGGCGTCGACTACGATGCCGGTCAACGCTCTCGGTCCTCACGAATCATCTCCTGCGCCGATGGGAATGCCCCAGCCGTCAGAGGCGGCATGGCACGCAGCCGCGCCAGTTCGCGAAAAACCTTCTGCCGCTTTTTGATCAGGTCTTCGGTTGGAATATTCTGCTCCAGCAGTGCGATCACTTCCGCCGCCATTGATTTGCGGTTTTCGCGGGCGCGTTTACGGAGCGCTTTATACAGTGGATCAGGAACATTTTCGACGTAAAGTGTTGGCATAGGATCTACCTAAGAATAGCCTATCATTTTCCAAGGTGAAGCGGACATCCGCAGGTCCCTTGACACCCCCTCTCCCATCCCTTTATTCTTAACTCTTGCTCCTTGCGGTACTTACGCCCTCTTGGCGTGCTTTCCGCGAGCCTGACGCGGCAACGGACGGGGCGCGGAGTCTCCCGATGTTCTTCGACCTAAGAGAACTGGAACTTCATCCCATCGATTTTGCGGAGGAGTTTCAGCCCAACGCGATTGATCTGGGCGGCGATATCCGTCAGATCACTCCGCTCGAGAGCCGGGGGCGGGCGGAACTGGTAGAGGAGCATCATGGCAGGCACAAGCTAATCGAAGACATACGGCTTAGGGGCCGGCTGGCGACGAGCATCGAGTTGGCTTGCGCGCGCTGTCTGGAGCCGGTGCAGGAGGAAATCGTCCGCGAATTCGAATTGCTCTATCGTCCTCGCGGTTCCGACGCCGGGCGGGACGAGCTTTCCGTGACCGACGCCGAGGCCGAGATCGGTTATTATCAGGGCGACGGCATCTCCCTCGAGGATGTTTTGCGCGAGCAGGTGTTGCTGGCCGTCCCGTTAAAGGTCACCTGCCGCGAGGATTGCCGGGGACTGTGCCCGCACTGTGGAAGGAACCTGAATCAGGAGCAGTGCTCGTGCGCGGTTCCGATGGAAGATCCGCGGTGGGCCGCGTTGAAGGACATACGCGTCCGGCTGAATCATTGACGGAAGCGAGCCGAAGGCGCGGTTATTGGGTCGCAAAGAGCGCCCCTTCGCGCGGCTCGCCCAGATCCCTCGCGCTGCGCAGAGGACGCTTGCTCGGGATGACAAATAAAACTGCGGGGCCAAAGCGCCTCAGCGAGAGGAATTCTTAACTATGCCAAATCCGAAGCGGAGACACTCCCAGAGGCGCACCTCGACGCGGCGCGCTCATGACGCTCTCAAAGCACACTCGCTCTCCGAGTGCCCGAATTGCCACGAGAAGAAGATGCCACACCGCGCCTGCCCCAAGTGCGGGTACTATAAAGGCCGCGAAGTCCTGGACTTAAAAGAAGCTGAATAGCTACCTGCACCATGCCTAGCGTGATTGCGCTGGATGCGATGGGTTCGGACCGCGCGCCCAAGCCGGAAGTCGAGGGCGCAATACATGCCGCGCGCCATTTCGGCGTGCGCGTGCTGCTGATTGGGCCGGAAGCTCCCATCAAAGCTGAACTCGACCGCCACCACACGGCTTCGCGTCTGCCCATCGAAATCGTCCACGCCAGCGAATTCATTACCATGAAGGACAAGGTGGAAGCGGTGCGCGCCAAGCGTGACTCTTCCATGCGCGTGGGCCTGCGGCTGGTGCGCGAAGGACAAGCCAACGGTTTCGTGACCGCCGGCAATACCGGCGCCGCCATGGCTACGGCGAAGGTGGTGCTAGGCGCTGTTCCTGGCCTGGACCGGCCGGCGCTGGCGGCGGTTTTTCCCACCGCGCCGGGCACGGCAGCGATGCTGCTCGATGTAGGCGCCAACGTGGACTGCACAGCGCAGAACCTCGAGCAATTCGCGGTCATGGGCGATATCTATTTTCGCGCTATGTTCGGCACGCGCCGTCCCCGAGTGGGCCTGCTCTCCATCGGTGAAGAAGACGCCAAGGGAAACGATCTCACCCGCGAAGCCTTTCAGTTGCTGAAGCGCCTTCACCTGAATTTCGTCGGCAATGTGGAAGGACGCGACTTGTATAACGGGAAGGTCGATGTCATCGTCGCCGATGGTTTTGTCGGCAATGTTGCCTTGAAGATTTCCGAAGGCGTGGCCAACCTGGTGCGCACGGCTCTGAAGGAATCGCTCAAGGCCACCATCACCCGCCAGGTGGGAGCGCTGCTTTCCCGCAGCGCCTTTACCGAGTTCAAGAAGCGGCTCGACCATACCGAATATGGCGGTGCGCCGCTGCTGGGCGTAAAAGGCGTGTGCATCATCACGCACGGTTCTTCGAACGCCAACGCCATGAAGAACGCGGTGCGTGTGGCGGCGGAGTTTTCCCGGCGCGGGATCAACGAATCCATCGAGCGAGGGCTGGCCGCGATCCCTCCGGCACCGGTGGAGGCGGCAGCGGCGCAATCCAAGTAATCTCTGCGAGATTCATGACAGACACGAATAATGCTATTGCATTCCTCTTCCCCGGCCAGGGTTCGCAGTCTGTGGGCATGGGCAAAGATCTGGCGGAAAAATATGCTATCGCCCGCCAGACATTCCAGGAAGCCGACGACGCTCTGGGCTATAAGCTGTCGCAAATCTGCTTCGATGGTCCCGAGGAACAACTGCGCCTGACGGAGATCACGCAACCGGCCATTCTCACCACCTCGATCGCAGCCTTGCGAGTGCTCGAATGTCAGATTCCGAGGCCCCGCTTTGTCGCGGGTCATAGCCTGGGAGAGTATTCCGCGCACGTGGCCTCCGGAACCTTGGCATTTGCCGACGCCGTTCGCACGGTGCGCAACCGCGGCAAATATATGCAGGAAGCGGTGCCGGTGGGAGTGGGAGCGATGGCGGCAATCCTCGGCATGGAGTTCGACAAAGTTCTTGCGATCTGCAACGACGCGGCGCAGGGCGAGGTCTGCGCCCCCGCCAATATTAATTCGCCGGAGCAGATTGTGATCTCCGGCAACACTGCCGCCGTGGAGCGCGCCGCGAAGCTTGCTGATGAACGCGGCGCCAAGCGAGCCAAGCTCCTGCCGGTGAGCGCGCCCTTCCATTGTGCGCTGATGAAGCCGGCACAAGACCGACTGGAAGAAGACTTGAACCTGCTGAAAATGCAAAAGCCGGTATACCCGGTGGCGTGCAACGTGG
>JBAVAV010000263.1:0-1860 GCA_049585895.1 Candidatus Sulfotelmatobacter sp.
TGCGGACACCGTTGGCGGTGAGGTTGCGGCGAAGCTGATCGCGAAGGTAAAGCAGAGCGGCTCCTTTGGCTACACCGCTGTCTTGCCGGAAAGCGCGCCGGCGCAAAATCCCACAGTGAAGATTACGCGTGTGTCTACGCAGCCTGATCCATCCAGGGTGCGTGAGTTTGCTGATGACGTGCGCGATGGCAAGTTCGTCCTGCCTATTGGTCGCCGGATGCCGTTGCGTGATGCGGTTGCAGCACATGTGCTAGCAGAGAAAGGCGGCATTGGAAAGATCCTCCTGCTGACGCCGGATTCGCAACACTGATTTCTTCACCGCGCGGCCTCAGCGGTCGCATTACGAGCGATGCGGAAGTTAAGTATTGGAATCAGGCATCTCTGACAATGTCGGCGGTGTCAAGTAGTTTTCGAGCACACTTCAGCATGCACTCGTAGAAGAGCGCCATTTCGCTCTCGTTGAAGCTGTTGCCGTTGCTCTACCAACCAAGGCTCGCTCGTAATCGTTCAGGTCTGGAACTCGGTCCGACCCATGCATCTCTTCGGTCGCAACTGCGATCATGATTACTACTTCAGACTCCCCAGGAAAGGGGAGCGGGACGCCCCAATCAATTACTCGGTGTTCGACTGCACACCATGGCCTGTTCCGGGCTTTCCCGCGTGCGAACCGAACTTCGTCAACTGCTCATAATTCCATCCCTTGCGCCACATCCAGTACAGGCACACGGCGAGTTTCCGCGCCATCGCCACCTTGGCGATCTTCCGTCCCCGCCGCATCGCCAGGTGAAAGTACTTACTGCGCCATTCCGGCAGGCTGCGCACCGTGACCTGGGCTGCTTCCACCAGCAAGAAACGCAAGATCGAACTCCCCTGCTTGGTGATGTGTCCGAGCCGTCGCCGATTGCCGCTGGAGTCTTCTAGTGGCACCAGTCCCAGATAGCTCGCCACCTGCTTGCCCGAGCCAAAGCGCTCGGCCCTGCCGATGATCAGCACGAAGGCCAGTGCGGTCAAGGCACCCACTCCGGGATGTGTCCTCAGTCGCTGCGCCTCCGGGCACTTCTGGACTTCCTGCTCCACCGCTTGACTCAACTCTGCGATGGTCGGGTTCAGTCGATCCAACAACTCCAACAGATCGCGTCGCCGCCGGCTGGCCCACGGAGCCAACAAGAACGATTCCAATTGCTGGCGTCCGCGTTCCCGCCACAGTCGCTTCTTGCAGTGCAGGCCTTCGTTAAGTGCGACAGCTTGCAGTTGATTCATGATTCGGGTACGCGCTTGCACCATGCGGTGCCGGTGCCACAGCAGTTGCCGCAGATCCCGGTTCTCCAAGCTCGGCACCCAGATCTGCGGGAAGCGGTCTTCCAGCAGTAAACGTAGGATCAGTTGCGCGTCTTGACGATCCGTCTTCTGCTTACGCACTCGCTTTGTGCGGATCTCGGCTGCGTCTCCAATCCACAACTCAAATTGCAACTCGGCCACCAGTCGTTCGAACCAGCGTGCATGCCCGCTGGCTTCCATCCCAACCCGCACCTTCTGACCCGCCAGTGCACGGTAGAATGCTTCTGCTTCCTCACGATGCGCTAGCCGCTTTTCCTGGAACTCTCCGGTGTCGATATCCACCGAAGCTACTTGCTGAAACTCGGGGTGAAAATCTACTCCTATAATGATCATCGTTCGGCTCCTTTCTCCCGAACCTGTTGGTTGGCTTAGCACCACCAACTTTACTCGGGCGTCGGAGCCGACATTGTCATGGAATCAGTTACGCTCATTGACACCAGGAAGTCAGGGAGGGAACATTTTGCCGCCCCCATACACCACCCCCCTCCATTCGTTGACGGGCTGATGCCGCCTCCGTAAGAT
>JBAVAV010000264.1:0-13528 GCA_049585895.1 Candidatus Sulfotelmatobacter sp.
CCAGCAGTCGACGCCCCCAACTTTCGACGTCCGGAAACCGGCCCGGGGTTTCACTCGTCTTGCGCCCTAAACCGCAGTCGAGTCCTGATTTGGCATGGATTCGGGCCGAACGTCATTGCTCACATCCATGAATCTCTATGGCGGGTTATGCTGGTATTGCGCGATATCTTTTGCCCAAAGAAACTCTGATTAAGTAGGCTACGCATTCGTTTGACTTTTCTTACCCAAACAAGGCGCCAGTTCCTTCGCCTTTCATTAGCGGCAGGCTCGGCGGCACTCGTTGGTGATGCCGCGCTGCTGGAGCCCAACCGCCCCCGCATTGTGCGGCGCGACATCGCACTCAAACGCTGGCCAGAGCGGCTGCAAGGCTTCACCGTGGCACTTCTTGCCGATTTTCACTATGACCCTTACTTTTCCATCCATCCCCTGAGAGCGTCAATTGGTATGGTCAACGAGCTTCGCCCCGATCTGATTTTGTTGGCTGGCGACTTCGTCTCCGTCCCCTTCATCGGGGACGAAGCGAAAGCGGCTTTGGCGGCGGAGCCGTGCGCCCGCCTGTTGCGCGAAATGCGGGCTGCTTACGGCCTGTGGGCGATAATGGGAAATCACGACTGCAGCACTGACCCAAAGCGGGTGACGGGCGCGTTGCAGGCCGAAGGCATTCGGGTCCTGGCAAACCAGTCAGTGGCAATCGAACGCGACGGCGCGCGGTTCTGGCTGTCGGGCGTGGACGATGTGCTTAGTGGCGGCGCCGACCTGCGGAAAACTTTGCACGACGTGCCCGCCGATGAAGCCGTAATTCTGGCTGCGCACGAACCCGATTTCGCCGACTACGTCGTACGCCGCTTTCCCGTCGACTTGCAACTCTCGGGACACTCCCACGGAGGCCAGGTGCGCCTTCCCCTGCTCCCTCCCCTTTACCTGCCAAGAATGGCGAAGAAGTACGTGTGGGGATTACACCAGGTAGGCGCGCTCACTCTTTATACCAACGCCGGCTTGGGGACCGTGGCGGTACCTGTTCGCCTGAATTGCCCGCCCGAAATCACGCTGCTGACCCTGCGGCAATCCGCCCCAGAACAGTGACCTTAAGAAGCTCTTGCCCCGGAAGCTTCTCACTCATTCCGGCGACCTGAGATGTGCAATCACCTTCACTTGGGCCGATCACCAGTTTCAATCATCCCCCGTAACAGACTGAAAAAACGACAGTTAGATACCCCGTAAGCTGGCCACGAACTTGCCGATAAGCATGCCATACGAGGAGCGCCCCCGCTCAAGTATGGAGGATTTCCCGGATGCTTCATCGCCTGTGGCCTTGGCTGCTGATCTTGGCCGTACCCGCCGGCTGCACGTCCTCCGTCGTGCAGATTCCGGTTTCTGGCGTGCGACAGACAGGTCTGGCAAATCGCGAGCGGCAACTCTGGAAGTCTCCCAACCGGGCATCCGAATTCAGCAATGTGCCTCATGTGAGCGCCCGCGCTCGCTGCGAAGAAGACCAACCACCGCAGGCTCTGGCCACGCCGGATCCGCTGCTGCCGGCCGGAAGCGCCACCAAGGTGAAAGTGAGCTTCATCATCGGAGCCGACGGGCGAGTCCACAGCCCGCTCATTCTGGAGAGCGCCGGCCCCCTGGGTGACCGAAGTGTCTTGCGAACTGTCCGCTCCTGGCGCTATCGTCCGGCTACGTGCAATGGCGTGCCCACCGAGGCCGAGGGAAAGATCGAGTTTTCCCAGCGCTGACAAGCTTCGCCTTGGGCTAGAATGGCCTCAAGAGTGAGTAGTTGACCGTGGACAAAAAACCCAAGCCATCCGGTGCGCCTCCAGTCCAGGATCCTGAGAGGGCGTCCTCCTCAAGCCAATCGCTGACGGAGGCTCAGAACCCCGCGCTCGGGGAAATCTATCAGCGCCTTTATCCGGAGATGCGAACTCACCGCCCCCGGCAGGAAGCCATCCGCGCGGCGTTGCGAGCTATGAAGCAGCTATCGCCGGAAATGTATGCGGAGCAGAGCGCGGAGGGAGCTGCGCTGGAAGTAAGCGAAGCTGCCGGCAGCAACTGCGGCGTTTGCGGACATCATAATCGCGAGGGCAACAAATTTTGCAGCAAGTGCGGGGCTCCGGTGCAGCCAGTGTCGAGTCAGCCCGGCGCCCTGCTCCCGAACGGCGAGGCTTCTTCGAAAGCTCCCGGTGTCGCTCCGGAGAGCGAGATCTTTCCCGCCGGGCAGGCAGCCAACGGCCTCCACCATTACCACCATCATTACCATCATCACTATTTTCCCGGCGGGCAAGAATCCACAGTGCCGCGCGCCAGCCAGGAGAGTACTCGCGAAACGGACCGCTTGCGCGTCGCGGCGGCAGCCAAGGGCGAACCCATGAGCCGGTCCGAGGCTGCGGTGCGCCGCCTCACCCAGGAATGGGTGTTGGCCTGCAACACCCGGCAACTTCAGGAACTGGTGGAACTTTATTCCTCCGACGCGATGATTGTGCGCTCCAATCATCCGCCGATTCGCGGCGCCGCGGCGGTGCGCGAGTTTTTCTTCGGCGCGCTCGAAGCCGGATTGGGAGAGGTGGAGCTCGATCCGATCCGCGTGGAGGTAGGAGGCGATCTGGCTCACGAAGTGGGACGGTTCAGCGCGCTGGTGCCGGGAACCGTGGGCAAACGGCGGGAAGAGCGCGGCAAGTACGTGTGGGTGTTCGCGAAGCAAACCAGCGGAGACTGGAAACTCATCTCCGACTGCTGGTCCAGCGATCTCACGCTTGCCGGCGCGGAATCGGATATTCCCAAGACCGCGATCTCCACGGGGACGAAGGGTGGTTTGCCACGCAAGGGCGTGTGAAATGCCCATCGTTTCACGGCTGCTGGTCATGAGCCCAAGTCAGGGGTGCACGCCGAGCTTCTCTAGATCGTTCCGCAACTGATCCAGTGTCCGCATCTCAATGGTGTGCATGCCGAGCTTGGCGGCGTACTCCAGATTCAACGCGCGGTCATCGATGAAGCAACATTCTTCAGCAGTTTTTTGCGTGATTTCCAGCGCCAGCCCGTAGATCTCGGGCTCGGGCTTGCGCAGCCCGACGAAGCAGGAACTGACAAACAAACGGAAGATTTCGCGCAGGCCAAACTTCTCGATCCGGTACAGGTTCAACTCCCGCGATTCGTTGTTGATCGTTCCCATAAAGTATTTGCCTGCTTGCGCCAGTGAGCGGGCGAAACCGAGCACTTCAGGGACAGATTGCGACAGCGAGAACATATACTCTGTGAACGCCTGCCGCGTGAAAGAGCGGTCGCTATAGAAGACAGTTTTATCCAGATATTCGTCGAGAGTGATCTTGCCACGCTCGAACGCCGACACTACCATTTCATGCCGAGCTTGGAATTCACTTTCATCGAGCTGGAAGTGCTCCAGGGTTTTCATGCGCTGGGCGCGGTCCCAGGCGTCGCTGAGCAACACTCCTCCCACATCCCAGAAGATGGAGCGAATCGGCAAGGGCCACCTCTCGTCGGCAGTAGTTTAATTCAGTCGGTTACACGAAGATCGTACATCGGCGTTCCTTCAATCGTCTCAGGGGACCGGTGAACAGCGTGAGTTGGGGAACCGCGGCTGCGCGGGTAGGAGAAGTCACGGCGGGCACAAAGAAAAACCCCGGTCCGCGGAGCGGGCCGGGGCGGCTGGTTGATCGGTTGGTTGAGATTACTGTGGTGTGAAATTCTGGTGATAGCTCAAGCTCACGATGTCCTGGAACATGGGCGTGCCCGGAGGCAGATTGTTCGGGTTGAGGAATTGATTGTCGAAGAAATAGTTTCGCGTGGGCGGCGAGTACACAATGCTGCAGCATTTGAAATTGCCGGTGGCGTACTGCGAATAGTACATGCTGATCATTGAACCGGCATAGTTCACGGTCGCGCCATTCGCCCCTCGCGCTTCCAGGTAGCGGAGGAAGTTGTGCATGCCACCGTCCGTGCCGAAGTCCTGGCCTGCCCAGGCGGGTTGTGGAAACGGAATGCTCTTGCCGGCCGCGATTGCGACTCGGTAGTAGCTGGTATTTCCGGGGCGGTTACTAACATCTCCGGGAAAGGCGAAGCTTTCCGCGTCCGTCCAGCCCACGTTCGCACTGGGTAGCGCAGCCTGCGATGGAGGATTGGACAGCAGCGTGACCGCATCGGCAATGATTGCTGCGGCCGAATGTGGAGTTGTGGGATTGTTTGCGCTTGGCCAGAAGGGATCGGATGGGCCGCTGTTGTAGTTTCCCAGAACGTATACCGGTTCTTCCGAAGCGATAGTGAAACCATTGCCGAAAACTGCCGGGGCGATGGGATGGGGCAGATAGCTGGTGCCGGCATTATCCATGCCGCCATCCACCAGCCTCAATACGTGCCTCGGGCCGGTCACCATGTTGTATTCAGCCTGGTTATACACGCTGAGCGTGTTACTAACGTCCTTGGCGCACGAAATCTGGTTGGCGTTCGAGGTCACAGCGTTTGCCGGTATAGGGAAGTACGGCTGAGATGTGTAAGGCGCCACCAGCCCGAATCCCGCGCCCAGGTATTTCTGCCCCCAGTTGTCGAGGAGCAGGTTGCCGTCCACATCTTCGGGCGAGAAAGGATAGTAGGCTATCGGCTCCAGCTTGGCGTCCGGAGAACCGGCTGCCGACGAAGAGTTGATGGTATCTTCCAAACCCGATACTCCGGTGATGTTGTTATAGAAAGGAGTAGCGATGTTGGGATCGGGAAGCATGCCACGGCGATCGGAAAAATAGACGATGTAGCCGTTCTGATTGCTGCTGTTTACCAGCTTGCCGCTGCCCGCCGCGTAAGGAGCGCTTCCTTGCAGCCAGAGCCAGAGGTTGCCCACATCAAGTTCCACCGCATTCATGATTCCGCTCGCGCTGCAGGGCGTGTACACCGGCACCGCCGCGGCGGTTGTGTTGGTAGCCCTGGTTCCATTGTCGCGGGGCTCGCCTTCGCGGGAGTCGTAGAAATTAATTGGAATCCACTTGTAAGCCGTTGCACTGGCTACATTGTTGCCAGTTGCCTCGTAAGCTTGGGCGCTGTTCACCACGCCCTGCTGCAGTTGCTGCAGGATCAGAATGGCGGGGCTGATCTGGTTCGCGCACTGCGCTGCCGGCGTATTCGGATACCACGGGCAAAGAGCATTCCCCGCCGGGGCGGTCGGCGGCATGTCATAGGCACGGCCAAATCCGTATCCCAGCCATTGTGTTGTAACGCCAATCCAATTTCCGGCGTTATTTAGATATTCCACTCGCAGCCACACGCCCTGACACGCGGCGGCAGCGGTCACTTCTCCCAGCAGAGGCCATGGGGTGGCACAGCCGGCGACTGAAGGGGGCGCCACCCAGTTAGCTCCAGTTTGGGCAGTCGCGTAGTACATGTAGTTCCCGGCTCCCGGCCCGGCGGTAAGTTTGGCGGAACCGCCTGCGCCCGGCAGCACAACCTGCACGTCCTGACCATCGCCCAACGCCCCGGCGCCGCGGTCAGGATGCAGGTCGGCGACAGTATCGGCCAGCAGGATGCGGATTTCTGCCTTGGTATAGAGGCGGGAACTGGTCAGCTGCGCCGTATCGCTGAGTTGTGGCCGGCGAAGGATGTCAATTGCGCCTACCTTGGATGACTGCACGAAGGGTAACTGGAGCTTGGTCGCGCCGGTCGCACCGGTCTCGATGAATCCACCGAAAGTTCCTTTGGAAATACCCGTCCAGCCACCGTTTGCCGCGCCCCCGCAACCCGCGCATGCGGTGGACGGAGGGGGCGGAAATCCGCCGGTCCAGCTTCCTGCTGTGAGTTGCTGACAGAACGCAGCCGGTCCGGCCCCAGGAGCCGGAGGACAGCCAAGGGCGGCATCGGGTACATAGATTGAGCCGCCGTAGCCAGAGCTTGTAGAGTGGCCATTCTCCAGTTGATCGAGAACGACCTGGTTCACGGCAGCGATCTTGTCAGTAAAGGTCAAGCTGGAGCCCGAAGCGAGAAAAAGATTTCCGTTGGTGTGAACCCGGCCGCCGAAATTAAAGTTTGGTCCGGCAAAGTAATCGCAGTCGCCATCGCAGAAGACGCCGAACTCGAAGGCGGGAAGCAGGGCAACTTCCACGGTGCGTGTCAGGTTCACCGATGCGCCGGTGGGGGAAATTGCGGCATTGTTCGTCACCTCACCCGCACCCGCCAGACGGGTGGCGGTTACCTGCAAGTTCAACGGAATGATGGTGGCGACCATGCCCTGGTCCGGTCCGGCGCCGACGATGTCCCAGGTGCCGCAGGGGTTCGGGCACGCGTTACCGTTCGCGTCGGTGGCGGGCCAGGTGACGGACTCGACATAATTCATGTTGGTGATGTTCGAACCCGAGATGGCGGTGGGATAATTGGCCGGGCTGGCCAATGCCGTGATCGCGGCAGCCCCCGGGGTTTGAGAGGTCTGGTACAACTGCGAGATCTGGGCAGTCAGGTTCTCTAGACCAGCTTCGGCGCCATAGAAAGCGAGGTTATCTTCCAGGTCGTTCCCTCCCATGCGCTGTTCGTTGGTGACCAGGTACAACAGTCCCACGGCGACCGCCGATAGTAAGACAGTCAGCAGCAGCGCCGCGATTAGAGTGAACCCCCGCGAGTCTCGTGTGCTCTTCCCCATATCTCTCCCTCTACCTCCAACAACAAACTATTAGCAACCGGTGCTGCTGTAGGAATTGCAGAAGCTCATATTGCGCGCGCTCACCGAACTGGCCAGATACATGCTCTGCGCCTTGCCGCCGGCGTTAGTGAGGCTTTGTCCCATGACCCACATGTTCACCTTTTGGATCAAGGCGGGGGAGAGTCCTGCGGCGATCGGATCGGCCTGGTTCGCGCTCATTATGCCGGCGCCAGAATTGATCACGTCGTAGCTGAATTGCAGGTTGATGATGTTGTCGGCCACGGGGACGGCATTGAGCCCGTTGACCTGCCGCATCAAGCGCGGAGTCTGAACCGTTCCCCCGGCGACCGGAACTTGCAGGAAGTAAGTGACCGCGTTCAGGCGGCAGGCCGTCATTGTCGTGCCTCCACCCGCGACGGTGCCAAGCAGTGAACTAATGCTGTTGGGACCGCCCTGGTTGAAATTGAGGGCATCTCCGCCGGAAAAATTGATAGTGGTGCCGTTGGGAATCCCAGTGATCTCGCCCACCACCGCCGCGGTTTGCACGGAACTGGTGCCCTGATTGCCGGTGCCGTTGCCGGCAGAGGCTACGAGAAACATCATCAGGTCGCCGACGTTGAGACCTCCGTTAGCCAGGATGTTATTGGGGTAGACCGCCGGATTCACCACGCCCACCGTAGCAGTCGTTGTGGTTGGAAAAGAGAAATTGAAGTTGCTTAGCGGAAAGTTGTAGTCGCAGTAGATCGAGGTGATGCTGTCGTTGATTTGTCCGGGAGCGCTGGAGATGATTGCGGCGCCCTGCACCCCGTTACTGAAACCGGGCAGAATGCCATACATGTAATTGGGATTGCCCGCGCCGCTGTTTGGATAAGTATTGGTTGGGATGTAACACGTGCTCTGGTTGCACCCATATTTTGATAGTGTCCCCGCCAGTTGCAGGCCGCCGGAAGGCAACCCTGAACCCGCCAGACTCAGGTCTTTGGTCATCATCTCGATGGCGGCGCGCATGTTTTGCTGGGTCTCAGCGCGCTGGCTCACCGTAAAGGTGGCATCCATGCCTTGCTTGAACAGCGCGGTCATCGACATGATTACGATCAGGCCGATGACGGAAGCTACCATTAGTTCCAGGAGACTGAAGCCGCATTGCGATTCTGCCCTGCGCATGTCCATATTCGTATCCGTCATCAGTGATAACTCGAGATCAGCCCGTTCACGGTATAGGTTCGCGCCGGCCAACCGGGTTTTATGTAAGCCACCGTGATCGTGACCGCGATTAAGTCGGTGTTGACTGCGCCTGAGGGCAGCAGTACCTGATTGAAAGCGATCGTTCGCGTGAAGTTTGCCAGGCTTAGCGTCACATCGTCGCCATCGCCGAGCACGCCGTCGGGGCCGGGGAGAACCAGGCACTCGACATTGCCGGGACAAGCCACGCCGCTGCCCGGCACGGTGCAGTTGACGTCATCGCCGGTGCCGACAAGACCGTCCGGTCCGGCGCAGAGCAGAGGCTGGGCCCCGCTCAGAAAGATTCCGCCGTTTACAGTGTTCTGGATGGAGGCGAAGGGAACCTGCTGGCTGTTGCGCGCCGTATAAATGCTCTCCATGGCATCGAGCGCCTTGTGCCGTGCGATCAAATCTTCCTGGGCCGACTCCGTCGCAGTGATGGCGGTGGCGAAGCTGGCCATCACGGCGAGCAGGCCAACCGTCAATACGACGATGGCGATCATGACCTCGATCAGAGAGAAGCCGCCCTGTTGCCGGCGACTTCGTTTTGCTGCGATTCGGTTTTCACTCATTGTTGTACCCATATGGGGGCGCCTGCCTGTTGATCGAGCCGCCAGCCGCGAATCCGGCCAGTCGCTCCCCACACCGTGACGGCTCGCGAACGGTAAATCGAGTCGCTAGGGCGGGTGAGATACACAACGCCGCTGTTGTAAGCGCCGGTGCCTCCCACGACTCCGGTTTGCGACGATCCATCTGGCATGAAGACCACGTAATTCATCGGCTCGCCCGCCAAGGCCTGGCCGAAATCAATTGCCGTAGTGCCGGCGCCAAATCCATCCGGCGCGCTGGCTGGAAACCCCGCCTGCACGGCAAAACTCACATCCTTGGGAATGGTGTAGGTGAGGACTTGCTGCAGAGGCGGCGCCGGTCCTGCCCCCACCGCTGGAGGCTGGTATTGCACCTGAATGGTCCCGGCGGGGAAGCCTCCCGGATTGAAATTGACGTAATATTCGTGGCCCTGCGTGATCGCCAGGTTCCGGGTGTTACGCAATACCATCAGCGTCGTGTCATAGGCCGAATTCACATGGCTCTGGTTGAGCATGGGCTGGATGCTGATAAATGTGATCCCGGTCATGATGAGGCCGAACGAGACGGTGATCAGCAACTCCAGCAGCGAGAACCCATTTTGTTTGCTCGAAGCCATAAGTTTTTTCCAAGACGAGGGAAGCTGCACTGCTGCTGCCCAGAACCGCATACACGTGGTCAACCGCGGCGGAACATCACTCGAAGTACAAGATCGCACCATCGGCGCAACCAGCCAAAGCCGCATGGTTCTAGGTGTCGGCATTCTCATCGTAGGGAGGGGGCGGGGTGCCGTCAAAGCACTACGGTGCAACGAAGGGATATTGGTCTTTTGTAATTACACTGGTTACGCTTGTCACTGACTGATAGAGCGCCACTTACAGTCTTGCGGAAAGAAATACTCCGTAGTGGCGTGACCGCGGTAACTTGTCGATGGAACTGTGGTGACCCTAGGATGTTGGTGCAGCTATGACTCTCACGTCCCTTTTGGTCTGCGCGGATGAGGCGTCGGCCGACGTATTGCGCCGCGTCCTCGAAGAACTCAGCATGCGGGTCGAGGCTTGTCCCGACGTCGCTCGCGCCGGAATGCGGCTGGCACAGACGCGGTTTGACCTGATCATTCTTGACGGTGACTCGCTGGCCGCCATCGTCAGCTTGTTGCAGGAAACGCGCGCCTCGCGTCTCAACGACGCCACCTTGACTGTGGCCATTTTGCCGGGCCAGGAGAGCATCCGCGAGATGTTTTCCCTGGGCGTGAACTTCGTGCTTTACAAGCCGGTGCTCTACGAGCGGGCGCTCAGCAGCCTGCGCGCGGCCCAGTCTCTGCTTCGCAAAGACAAGCGGCGCAATGCCCGCGCTACCGTATTTACGCACGCCACTCTCGATTACGCGGGAGAGGAACACGCGAAAGCGACCTTGGTCGACTTGGCCCAGGAAGGCATGGCGGTGCACTACGGCAAGAAGTTTCCACCCACCTGCAAAGTGTATTTCCAGTTTCAATTGCCGGGTCAGACCACTGACGTCCGGCTCTCCGGGCAGGTGATGTGGCAGGATTGGAACGGGCGCGCCGGAATTCAGTTTGTCGACGTGCCGCAGGCTTCGCGCCGCGTCCTGCAAGAGTGGCTGCGGGTAAGCCTGGCCGACGCACCGGCGCAGGAATTCGTTTCAGACTTCACGCCAGTCGAGCATCCCGTTTCAGCGGGACGAGACGCGACTTCGCCGCAGCCGGATTTCAGAGAACTGGTGGCGTCTGGCGGACGGGGCTCGGAAGAACTTAATAGTTCGCCGCACGCAGAATTCACCTCGCCGGATCCAGATAACACTTCTTCGTATTCGGACTTCGTAGAGAGCCCGACCGAGCAACAGTTCGAAATTGCCAGCGAGCGGGAAGCCGCCGCGCGGCTTCGCTCCGAGCCCAGCAACCGCCGGGGAAAGGCGCGCTACGCCTGCCGCATCGGAGCCGAAGTCTACAAGGCGGGAACTTCGGTTCGGAACTACTGTCACCTCAGCGACCTTGGGCCGGGAGGCTGCTACCTGGAAATGCCTCTGGCTTTTCCCAGCGGCACCGTGGTGGACATCATTGTTCGTACCCATGAAATGAAGATGCGGCTGAGCGGCGAGGTCTGCGCCTCGCATCCCGGCTCCGGGATGGGCATCTCGTTCAAGCTGAACACCAAGGACGAACGCAATGGGGTGCAGCAGTTGATCGACTTTGTAGCCGCGGCGGCCGAGAGCTCCAGTTAAAACAATTCCAGATCCGCCCCCAATTGCCGTTTACGACCCAAACGGAGTAGCCCAAACATGGCAAAAGAACCGGCTGAAATCTTGGTATAGTCGAACTGCGCTCCCGCAGCCGTCAATGGGCCGCACTGGCCCGTCCCCCCCGTTGCGCAGACGCCATCGACCGAAAGCATCTCTATGAACCTTGCGACTAAGACCCTATTCTTGTTCGCGGCGACTGCCGCTTATGCCCAACATCCTTCCAGCCCTCAGGGGACCATTCAGCATGTCATCGTAATCATTCAGGAGAATCGGACCGTCGACAATCTGTTTGGCAGCAATCCGGTCTTTGCGCCCGGAGTGAATATCGCCACCTCGGGAAAAATTAAGGGCCAAAGCAACATCACCCTCACCCCCGCAGTGCTTAACGACTGCATCGGGATCGGCCATGCTCACAAAGATTTCACCGCCGCCTACGACAACGGCGCGATGGACGGCGCCTACGGCGAAGGCATCACTCTTCCCAAGAATTGCACTGCTGTCGCGAACCCGATGTACCGCTTCGCCGACAACAGCATCAGCACATTTCCGCCCAACGAAGTCCAGCCTTTTTTCGATATCGCCCGGCAATTCGGCTTCGCCAACTACATGTTCCAGACCAATCAGGGGCCAAGTTTTCCGGCTCATCTATTCCTTTTTGCGGGAACTTCCGCTCCCGTATACAACGACGGTGAAGCGACGCCTTATTACCAGTGGTTTGTCGCGGAGAATCCAGTGGTAACTACACCCACCGGCTGTTTCGGCGCAATTAACCCGCCCAACGTTGCGCTCGAGATCTCTCCTGCGGGCAAAGAATCCGCGGGGTGGAGGAACCTTAATCTTCCCGGTGCCGTCGCGGGATATCCCTGCTATAACCACAACACCATCGCCACGCTGCTCGATCCCGCCGGAATAAGCTGGAGATATTACACCAACGATGTCAAGTCCATATGGACCGCGCCCAACGCCTTCCAGGCAATCTGCAACGCCAAGGTGGCTGGTGGGGGTTGCGTCGCGACGCCGGAAAATCCCGATTGGAATTATGTAGTGCAGGAAAGCGTTAAGGACGATCCCCCCAATCCGGCGCAGATTCTGCAGGACATTAAATCCTGCGAATTGGCGCAAGTCAGTTTCGTCACCCCGGACGGCGCCTGGTCCGACCACGCCGGCAACGGCCCGGCCAATCCGGCTTTAGGTCCGTCGTGGGTTGCCGACATCGTCAATGCGATCGGGCAGGGTATGGTCGAAAGCACCTGCAATCCCTTGAACGCTCCGATCTATTGGAACAACACCGTTATCCTGGTTACCTGGGATGACTGGGGCGGCTGGTATGACCATGTCAAGCCTCCCATCCTGGGTTATTTGAATAGCCACGGCAGCGGCACACAGTACGTCTACGGGTTTCGCGTGCCACTGTTGGTTGTCTCCGCCTATTCGCCCACTCCGGGTTATGTTTCCGGCCCGGCCATCAGCAACGCCGTAACTTCTTGCCCCATCTCCCCCAACTCGAGATACTGTCACGATTTCGGCAGCATTCTGAACTTCATCGAGTACGTGTTCGGGAAGGGCGGGAAGTCGCTCGGAGAGATCGACAGCGTATCCCATTACGCTGACTACTACGCTCTGGATGGACCTTACAACATAGGCTGCAAGCCCGCCGTCTGTCCCTATTCGCTCTCCGACTTTTTCAACTTCGGCCTGCCTCCAGCCCACTTCACTCCTATCTCCGTTCCCTACGACTCCGATTACTTCCTCGACTACAGCGGGGAACCCCGGGATGCGGACGATGATTAATAACATAATAGGGCGGGATTAGTGCAGGGCACGTAGCCCGGGCTAACCTGTATCTCTGCTCTCGAGACCACCCGGTTCAAGCTCGGCTTGGGACCAAAATAAACTTTCGCCGAGGCTCCTGAAATGGAAAGGCTTGCGTGGGCGCGAGTCTCAAACAAGGGTACCCCCCTTCCCAGGTAGCTCTGAAAGCCTTGCCCAGCGCGGGTTTTGCAAAAAGGGTATGTCAAAATCTTGATGTCAAAGAACTTAGAGGTCAAAATCTAGACAACAAAGCATTTAGCACGAGGTGATTCGTGCTCTCCCACCGTCTCGGCCTCGACCATGATCGCGCGATTGGGATGGTGGAGGCAAGGTTAGATGTCACAACGCGGTTGTGGATAAGTGGTCAAGGCCCAGCTAACAGAGCTTGGCATCAGTGGCTAACTCGGTCTTTATTCATTGACAGGAGGCCGTGACCGGGCCATAATCCCTCGACTTGGCTTGGCGGCTGGCCCGCCCTACCTCGGCCAGCTTCTTGGCTAGCCCGCCCTTATTGAGTTCTTCGAGTCGTTGAATTGATCGATCGGGCCGAACCCTTGGGAGTAAAAATTATGAATTACAAGATCGGAATCTTCGCAGTGTGTACGTTGTACGCTATTTCGTGTGTGTCTGGGTGGGCGCAGAGCGCTCCGAGCGTGGCCGGTTCGGCGCCGACAGCACCGCAAGCCAGCGCGCCAGCGCCGGCGGGCAGCCCGCCGCTAAACCCACTCAAGGTGGCGCTGCTGAAATGGTATGCAGCGAATACAACGACCAGCTTCAACGTGGGCAACGAGCCCAATGGCGTCGCCTTCGACGGAGCCAACATCTTGGTCACTAACTTCAGCGACGGCACGGTGAGCAAGCTGCGGGCCAACGATGGAACTCTGCTCGGCACGTTCACCATCGGCGCTGGAGTCGAGCCTTTCGGCGTGACCTTTGATGGGGCCAATATTTGGGTGTCGAACGTGGCCACGAGCACCGTGACCAAGCTGCAGGCCACTACGGGCAAGATACTTGGGACATTCACGG
>JBAVAV010000265.1:0-8957 GCA_049585895.1 Candidatus Sulfotelmatobacter sp.
GCGATGAGCAGCGTGACCGTGGCAATCCCCCACACAATTCCCAGCATGGTGAGAAGGCTGCGCGTCATGTTACGCCGCAGCGCGACCCAGGCCTCGCGAATGATTTCAATCAGCATAAAAAACCAAATTGAGTGATTGGGCGATTGGGTGATTGTCGATTGAAAACCCGCAGCGGTGTTCAATCGCCCAATCACCCATTCACCCAATCGCTCAATCTTTCCTACCCTCCAGCCTCATACCGCAGTGCCTCAATCGGGTCAATCGACGCCGCCCTCCGCGCCGGAAGCAGAGCCGCCGCCACCGCAATCGTTCCCAGCAACGCAGTCGCCACCAACCCCGACGTCCAGTCAGGGATCAGGCCGGCAAAAAAGTCCGGCATGGGCAGCAGATTCACCAGAGCGCAAAATCCGAACGCCACTCCCAGCCCCACCATCCCGCTGAGCCCGGCGATGATTAGCGCCTCCACGAAGAACTGACGCAGAATTACTTTCGCGGGCGCTCCAATCGCCTTGCGCACGCCGATCTCACGCGTACGTTCGCGCACTGCCACCAGCATTACGTTCATCACTCCGATCCCGCCCAGCAGCAGCGTTACAATTCCCACCGCGCCCAGAAAATACTTCATGCCGTCGGTCATCGTCTTGAACGCTTGCGCTTCCTGTACTGTGTCCCAGATGGGACAAGCCTCTTTATCAGTCGGATCGTAGCGATGCATTTGCGCCAGCGCCACGCGCACTTCGTGTTTGCAGGCCTCGTGCTGTTCCACTGATTTCGGCGTCACCAGCAGCTGATCGAAGGTAGTGGGCGTTCCCGGAGGCTTGTCGGGAAAATCGCGCCGCATGGCGGAAAACGGAACGAAGATTTTGTTCACATCCCAGCCGTCGTAGCTGGAATCCTGCTTCTTCTTCGCCATCACTCCAATCACGATGTAAGGAAAATCGTTGAGATAGACGTTATCTCCGACCGGATTGCGGCCGGGGAACAATTGTTTAGCGGCATCCGATCCCAGAAATGCCACCCGCCTGGCCTCGCGCATGTCGTCCCAGTCATAAAAGCGTCCTTGCCCCACATCGAGACTCCGAATGTAAGCGAACTGCGGATGCGACCCGGTCACCGTCAATGCCGCGTTGTTGAAGTTGCTGTGTGCCCGGACCGTGTCCTGCTCCAGCTCTGGAATGGCATACTCGCAATCGGGCGAATCCGCCTGCACGACCGGCAAATCCTCGTCTTCCCAATGCACCACGCGGCCAGCATGCGTTCCGCCAGCCTGCAAGCTGGTCCGGCCGTGAAAAACGATCATCACATCCTTGCCCAGGTTCCGGGCCTGCGCTTCCTGCCCCTTCCGCAGGCCTTCTCCAGCCGCCACCATCAGGACGATCGAAACAATCCCCCAGGCGATGCCGAACATGGTCAGAAACGCGCGCAACTTGTGCGCCCACAAAGTACGCAGAACATCGCGGAAAAGATCTCGCAGAGTCATAGCGTTTTTTGGTTCAAGACACCTGATTCAGAACAGGTTGTTCAACGAATGGGTTCAACGCATCTGATAGACAATTCTCTGTGAACGCATTCTGTTGGACGCGCCCCGGAAGATAAGGTCATCTTTGCCGTGGCTAGTCTGCGCTTGATATTGGGTACGTATTCGCGAAGAGTTTTGTTGCAGCGGATTTCAGGCCACGCCAGAGGCTAAGCTCTTACTCCACCGCGCGGGGACGGGCCCATCGCACGGTCATCGGAGCGATGCCGATTCGAAATCCGGTCAGACCTTAGCTGACATTCACGTCGCTCGGAAAATGTCTTTCTTCATGGTGAAGATAGGCGTCCCAAATAACTCTTGTGGGCCATCGTTCGTGCGCCGGAAGCCAAATCCTTCATACAAACGGATTGCCGAACTGAGAAATGGAGTCGTGGTGAGAGCCAAGCGTGCACATCCTTGGCTGATGGCCCAATCTTCCACGTGCTGCAACAGCGCGCCGCCTGTACCGGATCCGCGTGCCGGCGGCAAGACTGCCATTCCCCGAATGTAGGCCAATTCGGCTTTTACAACCGCGGCCACAGTGCCCAGCACCACGCCGTCGCGTAGCGCCACCCAAACGGGTCCCTCGCGCATGCGCGCGAGGACACACTCTGAGCTGAGAGCCGTTGCCGCAAAGCCTCCGTCCGTGTAAAGAGCCTTGAATTCCGCGAACGACTGCTGCAACACGACCGCAATCGCCGGCGCATCCTCTGGCGCGGCGCGACGAATATCGATTTTTGTTGCTGCCGGCACTCTCCGCGCTCCCCTCTCTGCGACCGTTCTCCGCTCCCTCTGCGATTCAAGGGTTAACTTGCCCTTGGCATTGTCTCCAACCGTCCCAGCCACTGATCAAACTGTTTCAGCGCCAGTTCGCACTGCACCCTGCGCCGTTCTTTCCGATCGCGAATTGTCTCCTCGAGTGCGGGCAAGAGATCAAACGTAATGTTGGCAGGCTGAAAGTTTTTCGCATCGGCGTGAGTGACGTAATGCGCCAGCGATCCAAACGCCGTCGCTCGCGGCGGAGCAATCGGTTTCTCACCGCGAATCAGCGCCGCCGCGTGTGTTCCCGCCATCAGACCCGTCGCAATCGATTCGACGTATCCTTCCACGCCGCAGATCTGTCCGGCGAATAATACCCGTGGGTGCGCCTTCATCTGCAGCGTCTCCCGCAGCAGCGCCGGACTGTTGATGTAGGTGTTGCGATGAATCTGGCCGTAGCGCAGGAACCGCGCATTTTCCAGTCCCGGAATCAGCCGCAGTACCCGCGCCTGCTCGCCAAACTTCAAATGATTTTGGAATCCCACCAGGTTGTACGAATCCGCCCGCAAATTTTCCTGCCGCAACTGCACTACGGCATAAGGCATCCTCCCCGTCCGCGGATCCTTCAGCCCTACCGGCTTCATCGGTCCAAAGCGCAGCGTGTCGCGTCCGCGGCGCGCGATTTCTTCAATCGGCAGGCAGCTCTCGAAATAATTCAGCTTTTCCCAATCGCGTTCTTCCACTGGTTGCGCCGCGACCAGTGCATCGTAGAAACGGTCGTATTCGTCCCGCGACATCGGACAGTTGATGTAGTCCGCCGACCCCTTGTCGTACCGCGCTGCCATGTAGACGCGGGCCATGTCGATGGAGTCCGCCTCCACAATCGGACTGATGGAGTCGTAGAAATACAAGTGGGGATCCTGCGAAGCGGCTTCAGCCGCAGAGGTCGACTCGATGCTCAACCGAGCGATCTCCTTCGCCAGGCCCTCCGAAGTCAGCGGTCCCGTAGCCACAATCGTGAACAACTCTTCGCTCGCTTCCTCAATCTGCGTCACTTCTTCGCGCCGGACGTGAATCAGCGGCTCGCGCGAGACGGCTTCCGTCACCTTCGCGGCAAACCCTACCCGGTCCACCGCCAAAGCATGTCCCGCTGGAACCGCGCACTCCCGCGCAATCTGCAGCAGCAACGACCCCGCCCGCCGCATCTCTTCTTTCAGCAGCCACGGAGCCGTATTCTCGGAATCTGATTTCAGGGAATTCGAGCACACCAGCTCAGCGAAGTCCGGCGTCTGATGCGCCGGACTGGACTTCACCGGCCGCATCTCAAACAATTCCACCTCCACTCCCCGCCGCGCGCACTGCCACGCCGCTTCCGACCCCGCCAGTCCCGCTCCGATTATGCGAACCTTTGAATTCATTGGTACTGTTGCGCCTACCGCCATTGATCCCGATCCGAATCTTATCAGTCCGCGTCTTGGGATTCCTCGCCGCTGCATCTATGATGGAAGATCCAATCCACTCTGACGAGGTCTTCATGGCGCGGATTTCTTTGGTCACACCCGAGGCGGCATCTCCCGAAGTACGTGAAATCTATGTCAAGAGTCTTCGCGGCAAGCCCGGCAATGCCCAGAAGGCTCTTGCCCACCGTCCCGAACTGCTGAAGAATTTTCTGAGCTTCTACGCCAGCGTCGGCCGTTCGCTCGACCGTAAGCTTTACGAGCTGATTTATATCCGCGTGTCGCTGATCAACGGCTGCCGTTATTGTGTGCAGCACCACGTCGCGGCTTCACGGCGCGTTGGACTCAACTCTGAAGACTGGGCCGCGCTTCAGGCAGGAAACTATTCGCGCTACAGCGATAAAGAAAAAATAGCATTGACTTATACGGAGAAACTGACCCGCACCCCGCAGGAGATCACGGATACCGCCTTCGCCCCGCTCAAGAAGCACTTTTCTGATGCCGAGATCGTCGATCTTCACCTGCTTGCCGGCCTCGCTAACCTCACCAACCGCTTCACCGATCCGTTGGGGCTGGAACTGGAAATCCCCGAGGAAAACATTTCGTAATTTTGTAATTGGGTAATTTTGTAAATTGAAAGACCCAATTCGCAAGGTTCCCCCTGTGCTCCCCCGTGTCCTCTGTGGTTAAGCCTGTAAAG
This sequence comes from Candidatus Sulfotelmatobacter sp., assembly GCA_049585895.1. Classification (GTDB taxonomy): domain Bacteria; phylum Acidobacteriota; class Terriglobia; order Terriglobales; family Acidobacteriaceae; genus Sulfotelmatobacter. The sequence goes on from JBAVAV010000265.1 coordinate 4,433, forward strand.
CCTGCTGCGAACGTCCCGGGTTCCGGGTTTTTTCAATTACAAATTACCCGATTACAAATTTACAAAATGTTCCTCGCGTCTCCAATGCGCCGGGTCACGTGCTCGCGGTCCAGATACTCCAGCAGCGGAATAGCGTACTTGCGCGTTATCCCCGTCAATTCTTTGAACTGACCTACGTCGATGGTCGCGGACTTTGCCTTATACGCCGCCATCTGCCGCCGCAAGTCTTCCAGCGCGCTGCGATGAAATACCAGATCGTCGGAAACTTTGATCAGGAGTCTTTCGCGCAGCAACAGAGTCACAATTTGTTGCGCGCGAGCTTTGTCCACTTTCAGTCCGGCAATCACCTCACGCAGCGCCGGTACTTTCAAACCGGCGTTTGCGAAAGCTTGCTCAATGATCGTTTTCGACTCGGCTTCTTCATTTTTCAGCACTACGCCCTGACCCGGAAGGCGCACCCGGTCGCCGGCGGTTTCGATCTTTTTCTCGCGCAGCAGCATGCCGAGGATCGAGTCAAACAACTCGCCCGGCGCATCCGCTTGCTCGCGCAATTCTTCCTTGGAAATCCCGCCAGCCAGAGGGTTGTGCTTGTGAAAGTCTGCGGCCGCTTCCAGAAGATGGAGCTTCAGCGCTTCCAGGGCCGGCAAGTGTATTAGCAGTTCGCCGATCCGCACGACTCGGTCTTCCTGCGCCGCCTGAGCCAGTTCATCCTGGGGTAATCCAACCTGGCAGAATTCAGCTTCGATCACGCTCTTCGTCCACCCGCTTTCGGAAATCAGCCGGGACGTTGAAATTCCGCCTTGACCACGGCGTGCGACCCTGGCGATCAAAATGGGTTTCGCCTCGGCACTCGCCATAATCTTCAAAAAGTCCTCGAGCCCCGGCATGCGCGGGATGGGTGCCGCATCCAACACCACACCGCCGCCAATCGTGACCACCGGCGAAAACTGACGGATGATAAACCGGTCGCCGGGCAAGAGCAGGACCGCCTCCGGCAACTTGATCCGCGCAAAGCTCTCGCGGCCAGATAAGAGTTGCTCGTGGCCCGTCTTGGAACCTTTTGCAGGTGTGGGATTCAATTCCTTCCACTGGTGAAGCATAATCTCCACCACGGTTTCCATCGTGGCAGAGTGAAAATGCACCCGCGCGTGATCTTTCAGGGGATGCGGCGCGGAAGGCAACAAGCGCAGCGAAACATCGGCCCGCCGCGTCGGCTCAAATGTCCCGAGCGGCGCCAGCGTCATGCCTCGCGCTAAGTCCTGGGTGCTCGCTCCCGCAAGATTGAGCGCGGTACGTTGCCCTGCAACGGCCATATCGGCCGCGCTGCCATGCACTTGCACACCTCGCACCCGCACCCGCCGCCGGGCAGGAAAAACTTCCAACTCGTCTTCGCGGCGCATCGCCCCCGCAATCAGCGTTCCGGTCACGACCGTGCCAAATCCCTTTATGGTGAAGACGCGATCAATCGGCAGGCGAACCATCGCGTGCCGATCGCGCGGCTGCAGTTCGGTCGCCGCCGCAACCATCGCTCGCTTTAGCTCCTCCAGGCCAGCCCCGGTGAAAGAACTCACGGCGACGATCGGGGATTTCGGTGTCTCCAAAAATGTGCCGCGCAGAAACTCTTCCACCTCCAGGCGCACCACCTCGAGAGTATCCGCATCCACTGCATCCGACTTGGTCAGCACCGTGATACCGCGCGGCACGCCCAGAAGCTGCAGAATGTCGAAATGCTCCCGCGTCTGTGGCTTGATGGACTCATCGGCCGCAATCACCAGCAGCACCAGATCGATTCCGCCCACGCCCGCGAGCATGTTGCGCACGAAGCGTTCATGCCCCGGTACATCGACAAAGCCCAGCCGCAATATCTCGCCGTTGGGCGAGGGCAAATCCATGTGCGCGAAGCCGAGATCAATGGTGATGCCGCGGCGTTTCTCTTCCTCCAGCCGGTCGGCATCGATCCCGGTTAGCGCCTTCACCAGCGCCGTCTTGCCGTGATCGATATGGCCGGCCGTGCCTACAATGATCGACTTCATCTTCGTCCACTTCTCGCTGGCATCTTACCGGATGCAGTCATATTGAGCGGAGCCGCTGAGCCGGGCGCGGGACCGTTCAATCTTCAGTCTGAATTGAGTCTTGGTTTCGAAGCGAAGCGAACGATCTCAGCGAGAAAGAGAATCCTCCCGGCGGCGTTTTATGAATATCTTACAGATAAATTCAACAGGTTACAGATATTTTCAATCACTTACAAACGCTTTGCGTTTAGATGCGTTCCAAGCGCATCGAATTCTGCGGACAAGGCTTGGCTCGACCCGGCCCATCGAACGCGTGCACAGGGCAATTCTGTGGCCGCCAGAGGCATCGTGGACGTGACCCTGCTGTCCGATCGACAGAGTACGACAACCACTCCTTCGCCCTTTTTCAAGGACTTACAAAATACGCGATGAAAACAAAGAGCATTTCCAAAGCCTGGGAACGGCAGGTAACTTTTCATGCCGATCATGGGATCGCGTATGTTCAATAGCTTACAGATAAGGCGTTGAAAACACAGGCCCCGCGGTGTGAGCAACGACTTGCGCGCTCTTCCCCTGAGATTTACTCTTCCACGCATGACGGTGTCGGTGTTTATCGGGACCAGTTTGGACGGCTTCATCGCGCGGCCCGATGGCGCTCTCGACTTTTTGCCGGAGGGCGGCGGCGAACCGCATGGCTACGACGAGTTCTTTGCCAGCGTCGATGCGCTGGTTATTGGGCGTAAGACGTTTGAAACGGTTCTCGCATTTCCGGACTGGCCCTACGGGCAAAAGCGGGTAGTGGTTCTGAGCAGCAGGCCTCTCGACTTATCAGCGGTGCGCGGCGGCGTGGTGGAACAGATGGCTGGGCCTCCCGCGGAGATTGTTGCGAAACTTGCCGCGGGCGGCGCACATCACCTCTACGTCGATGGCGGCATCACGATCCAGAACTTTCTGCGGGCCGGCCTCGTTCAACGTCTCGTCATCACGCGCGTGCCGGTGCTGATTGGAGATGGAATTCCCCTCTTCGGCGGCTTGGGGCGCGATCTGCGGCTGCGGCATGTGGCCACGCAGCAGTATCCCAGCGGCTTGGTGAAGAGCGAGTACGCAGTTCTCGCGTAGGCTCACGCTTGACGTCCCGCCCTTGGGTCTGCGGGGAAGGTCCAGCCGTGGGATAGCCCTTGCAACGCCGACGATGGTGCCAGGCTCGGCGGGCGGGACGCCGCTGGACAGCCGCCGGGACGGCGGCGCTACGCGACCAAGGTCCTACCAAGATGTCCCGCCAAATGCGACAATAGAGCTTCCCCATGACCGCGACCACTCCCGCAATGTCTGCCATAGGCATATCTCCGGAAGTTCTTCGTCAGCACGGCCTCACCTCCGACGAGTACGAAAAAGTCAAACAGCTTCTCGGCCAGCGCGAGCCCACGCTCACCGAGCTTGGCATTTTCAGCGTGATGTGGAGCGAGCACTGTTCCTACAAGTCTTCGCGCGTGCACCTCAAGCGACTGCCCACGCGCAGCAAGCTTGTGCTGCAGGGGCCGGGAGAAAATGCCGGCATCATCGACATCGGCGACGGCTGGGCCTGCGCTTTCAAGATCGAGTCCCACAATCACCCAAGTTTCATCGAGCCGTTTCAAGGGGCAACCACAGGAGTAGGCGGAATCCTGCGCGACATTTTCACCATGGGCGCGAGACCAGTGGCAGTGATGGATTCGCTGCGCTTCGGCCCGATCACGGGTGGTGCAAGTATGGAGAGGGCATCCTCCCCCCCTAGCGCCGCAACGACGCAAGCTGAGATTCACAAGAATCACTCCATTCTCGAAGGCGTGGTCAGCGGCGTCGCTTCTTACGGCAACTGCTTTGGCGTGCCTAACTTGGGCGGAGAAACGAAGTTTGAACCTTGCTACTCCGGCAATCCGCTGGTGAACGCTTTTGCGCTGGGCCTGGTCCGAAAGGACGAAATTTTCTACGCGCGCGCCGCCGGCGAAGGCAATCCGGTGATCTATGTCGGGGCCAAGACCGGACGCGACGGTATTCACGGCGCCACCATGGCCAGCGAGGAGTTCAGCGAGGCTTCGGAGGCGAAGCGTCCGAATGTGCAGGTCGGAGATCCGTTTCTCGAAAAGCTTTTGCTCGAGGCCTGTCTTGAAGCCATGCAGACTGGAGCTATCGTCGGCATTCAAGATATGGGAGCGGCAGGACTTACCTGCTCGACCTGCGAGATGGGCGGGCGCGGCGGCGTGGGCATCGAGATCGAACTCGACCGCGTGCCGCAGCGCGAAACCGGCATGTCGGCCTACGAAATCATGCTCAGCGAGTCGCAGGAGCGCATGCTGCTGGTAGCGCAGAAAGGCCGCGAAGAGGAAGTCTTCAGGGTTTTCGAGAAATGGGGACTGGATGCAGTCGAAGTCGGCAAAGTTACGGCCGGCAACAAGTTGCGCGTGCTGCAGCATGGTGAAGTGGTCGCGGAAATTTCAAATCAGGCGCTCACGGACAATGCGCCGGTATACAAG
>JBAVAV010000266.1:0-2659 GCA_049585895.1 Candidatus Sulfotelmatobacter sp.
GGTTATCGACCGCATCGTTGAAGAACGTGGTTAATCCAGGCTGTGAGTTTAGGTTAGCCATGCTTGAGGTGCGGCGCTTCGCGCTTCTCGATCCGGAAAGATGTTGCGCCGGACAGCAGCCGTGTAAGCCTCTTCTGGGCAAGCGCTCCTACCCGCCCGCAATTGCTCCTATAACAATGAATGGTTCCTTGCCAGAGGCCACCGCGTCGGGCAACGGCGCGTCGGGAGGCTCGTGGGAGAGATCCTCTTCGCAGGCGAAGAAGCGCAAGAACGGCCGGCGCTGCAGCGTAACGTGGTCACGGATCGTCCCGCGCAGCATGGGATAGCGGGTCTCAAGCGCGTCGAGCACCGAGCGCTGCGTCACTGGAGCCTTTACTTCGACCTCCACGTCGCCCGGAACGCCCGCCAACGTTCGCAGATGCGGCGGGAGAATAACTTGGATCATGCGGATCTCAGCTCCCAAAGGCTCTATTGCGGCGTGCCTTAAATGGCGGTGTCATAACATCCTTCCGTCGTTGACTGGACAAATGGCTACTAAGATCGGTCTCTTTGACCCGCAGCAGAGGCGGGTGGGGGCACGTTAGTTCAGCATCAACAGATAGATTCATACAACGGGCAGATCCCAAATGGTAGCGATACCGGAGCATGGGTATGAACAAAACAAATCGGTCAGGGATTACTCGAGACTGTTCAACATTGGACAGATTCAGCTAATACTTACCGGATATTATCACCATGGAGCAATGGTTTTTTGATTTCGTGCGCACAGACTGCTCCGACGTGGCGAGGCTCGATTCGGAAGGTCTCCTCGGAGCTCAAGCGAAAGGCGCGAGAAGTCTGCGCCTTTAGAGACCTGACTCATGCAATTTCGGCGCCACTCGGAGGACGGAGAACTGCATGCCGTGCAGTGTAAAGGCATGGTAATGCCCGCTTTCGAAGCTAAGGATCAACAGAACGCCGCTTAGGAAATAATCGCCTTCTGTGTGGTGCCAGCCAGCCCCGGCGGAATCTCAAATAGGACTGCATGAAAGTTTCTTTTTCCGTCGAGATTATCCATATGAAGAAAAATCGCCTTCGCAGAGCAAGCCTTCCGCTGATTTTCACTTTCGTACTGTTGGCAGGAGTGACCCAATGCGCAGCGGCGATTTTGTTTGCATCGCCAGCGAACTTTCTAAAGGTCTTGTTGGTCACCACTGCGCAAGTAGAGGAGGCCAAGGATCTGCCGACCGTAACACAGGGTGCCTATCAACTCGCCGGAGGCACCGTTTATGTCGGAGTCGAGGCTGAGCCCCCGGATCGTCCGACGATACAGTATTACGACGAAAAGAGCGGTCGGACTGGAACTCTCGAGCACGTCTCGGGCCAGGAGTACCGAACCGACGACTCCCCGCCAATGAACTTTATGTTGGGAGCGCCGCAATCCCCAGTTGTCGAGGAGGCTTTCGTAATTGAGAACGGCCCGGATCGTCTGGGCGCATCATTGTGGCACCCACCGGGAGCCGGGCAGCATCCGACAATCGCCCTGATTCACGGCGCCGATGACGAGACGCGCGAGATGGGTTTTCTCATTCCTTACTTTGTTTCGCATGGACTGAATGTTGTTGCCTACGATCAGCGTGGCACAGGCGACTCCACCGGAAACTGGCGGTTTACCAGCCCCGGTTCCAAGGCCGACGATGTCATCGCGTTACTGGAGAAAGTTAAAAGCGATCCGGCGGTGGACGCGCATAGGATCGGTGTTTGGGGATTCAGCAATGGCGGCTGGGTGGCCCCGATCGTGGCAACGCGCTTTCCGCTGGCATTTATGATTTTGAAGAGTGCGTCGAGCGAAAGCATTGCGGAAAATGTGCTGTACGAGATCGGGCAGGCCTTGCGCCAACATAATAGGTTCACTCCTGAGCAGATCTCCGGTGCGCTGGCCTTCGAACGCACTCTGTTTCTCGCTCTGGAGACGAACTCGAACTGGAGCGCTGCGGCAGAAGCGTTGGACGCGGCGAAGAAACAGCCCTGGTTTCCGTGTATGCGGATGCCGCCGGGAATGACCGCTCCGCCGCCACCTCCGATGCTGTCCGCTTTGCGTGCCGCCCTGATCTACGACCCTTCCGCGACCTTGCAACTGGTTCGTACGCCGACGCTCGCTCTATTCGGGGCGCTCGACAAAAACGTTGATTCCGCCGACAGCGCTACCCGGTTTCGCAAAGCATTCGATCAAAGTGGCTTGAAGGACCTCACCATATTGACTTTTCCGGGAGCAGCTCACACGTTGGAAAGATCGATGACTGGATACGAAGACGACCCCTCGCTGCCTGAGCGGATGGTTCAGGGTTATCCCGAAGCGATCATTCATTGGCTCGGTGACCGCTGACAATCGTGAGGGGACATTGACAACTGGCGGACAGGATTACGCCAACATTTCTTGGACCAATCCGCCGGGCGAGTTATGAGCCCGCGTTTCTAGTACCGATATTCTGTTATCTCCATGTCAGTCATGGCAGCGTCTGCACTTCAACCGAAAGCACGGCCGGCAAATCCCGCACAATCGGCGCCCAGCTATCTCCGGCATCGGCCGAAGCGTACACCTGCCCGCCCGTTGTGCCGAAATATACGCCGCACTTTTCGAGCGAGTCGATGGCCATGGCGTCGCGCAACACGTTGACAT
>JBAVAV010000267.1:0-6239 GCA_049585895.1 Candidatus Sulfotelmatobacter sp.
TAGCAGCGCACACGGGTGTAGTAATCCACGTCACCGGGCTTGGTCATGCCGACCACGGGATGAATCAGCAGGTTGGCTTCGACTTGCTTGGCGGCGCGGAAAGTGAGTTCAACATGCGCCCGGTGCATGGGATTGCGAGTCTGGAAAGCGACCACACGGCGCCAACCCATGCGCGCGAACTCGGCACGCAACTCGGACGGGGTGTAACGCAAGGTGCGAAAATCGTGATGAGAGGGCGCTTGCAGGCCCTCGACGCGCCCACCAACATACCAGGGATTCGCCTTATTGATGGCATAGTCGGCGCCGGGATGCGCGGAGCTCGTGCTTCCGAACACTGCCTGCGCCTCAGCCTTGCGGTCGGGCTGCCAAACTTCCTCCACGTGCAGCACGGCCAGCATGACGCCCTCCGGATCGCGCAGCGCAACCCTGCTGGTGCCTGCCGCCAGCTTCTTGGCGAATTCCTCGGTTACGTCCAAAGTAATTGGCATGGGCCAGAGAATTCCGCTGGCCAAACGCATGTTGTGGCATACGCCTTCGTAGTCGGCACGCGTCATGAAGCCACGCAGCGGGGAGAATCCCCCGCTCAGCAACAACTCCAAGTCGCAAAGCTGCCGCGCGGTCAGGTCCCAGGAAGGCCATTCCTTGGAGTGGGCTTTGAGTTCCTTCTGTGGTTCCGGCTTTACGATAAGGTCAATGAGTTCGCCGCCGTGTGGCGGAATGAAATGGCTGGTTGAAGCGGTCAAGTGCGTGAGCCTCCTAGGGTTCTGCCCTTAAGCAATTATCTTTATTTTTCTAGTTCGGTATGAAATCTACAGCGTAAGCCCTCTAGTCAACAGGAGATGTATCCGGCGGACTTTGCTGGGGAGAAAGAACCACGTACAACTACATTCTAGCCTAACATTGCCATGCAATGGCATGTAACCGTTTTTTTGCTCTAATTCTGGAACCAAAGTCACGTCTCAGTTCGTGCTTCTGATGATTGTGGGTGTAAGGCGTTGGGAACGTGGAAGCGTTGGTATGGCAGTCTCTTTTCAGAAGAATCCCCCAGATGCGTAGCTGTGAAAAAGTTTGCAACAAGGCTAGTGAGTTTCACGCTGCCCCGCATCCGGGAATATGGACTTGAGCTCATTTGTTATCATTGGCTCGAAATGCGAACCTTAGGCTCATCGCCCCGACCGCAAGCTTGTTCCTCGTCCTGAACGTGATTGCCTTCAGCCTGCCAAGTCCCTCCATCAAGCAGCGAGTCCGAGCTTACCGAGTTTCCACGCGCTGGCTCCTGACCAAGCGCGACTGTTTCCTCGTCGGCGGAAACGATCTGGCCCACTACCGGGACTTCCAGCGACGCCAGAAGCGCGCCCCTGAGACGGTCAAGGCTGGCGCGATTCGCAGGCCAATTAGCATAGCCCGAAGCTTCGTGGCGGGCACAATAGCATTGGCGCGACTCAGTGACTTGTAGGCTTTGTCCGGCTCTCCTGCCAGCAGGAATGCCTTGCCCTCAATGACGGCGAGCGCAGCCTGTATTTTTCGCAGTCTCTCGGCGAGCACAGCGCGGGTTTGGGGACTCAGATCAAGCGCTCGATCTAGTTTCCTGAGGGATTGGATTTCGCCAGCCAGCAGGCTGCCTAGAGCCGATCCCTGGCTGTCGGGGCGAACAGTGCGGAGCAGGAGAGCCTGGCGCTGATATGCTATCTTGCCGCCGCAGTGGATGATACGCAGCCAGAGATCATGGTCTTCAGAACAGCGAATCTCTTCGTCAAAGAGACCTGCCGCCGCTACGATTCGCCGGCGGACTAGGGTTCCCGAAGTGATGACTTGAGTTTGCTCGATGAGGAGGCTCTCGAAGGTTACCGGTCCAACCGAGGGGCAAAGCTGCATGAAGGTTTTGCCCGCCTCGCCGGCGTTGCCTTCCACATGCAGAATGGCGTCGCAGTACACCATGTCCAAAGCAGGATCACTGCCTAGGAATTTGAGCTGCTCTGCGAGGTAGATTGGCAGCCAAACGTCATCGCTATCCAGGAAGGCCAGCCATTCCCCGCGCGCGTGCCGGATGCCCAGGTTGCGCGCTGCGCTGGGCCCGCGATTTTCCTGGGCCAGGTAGATGAGGCGGGAAGTGTATGGCTGAATGGCCTGCTGCAGCCGCTGGGTGTCTGGTGATCCGTCGTTAATAAGAATGACTTCGTAGTCCGTGAAGCTCTGTGCCAATACTGATTCCAATGTGGCGGCGACATAGCCGGCAGTGTTAAAAGCGGGAATAATCACGCTCACCAGAGGCGATCGCTCCGCCGGCCGGGGCTCGTTCAGCTGTGTGGGGGAGTCGATCAGCTCGGGCATCACGACTAGCCTACCCCATTGAGCGTCCGTGGATCGAACGGCAGGCGCGCGGGATTGCGCGGGAAGGGGCCGGTCACACGTCTCGAGGAAGACTCTCTGCCGGAGCCGAGGGACCAGTCGCCCGGAGGGACGGGCGACCGGCAGAGGTGCCCACATGCAGCGCGCTGTTGGTCACGAACGCCCAGAGCACGCCTACCCCGTAGACCGCTCCGCCGGCAGCAAACTGGATGGCCAGTTGCCAATAGTTGTGGGCCACGAATAATCGTTGCATCAAGAGAAGAACGGCAACTAACGGAAGGCACAGCAAAACGGGCAGCGCATAGGCCTCCCGCACGAACGATCTCAACCGGACTCCCAGGTGACGGCAAAGATGAGCCGGCAGGAAAAACAATGCGGAACAAGTCAGGGGAATCGCCGTGCCCACAGCGTCACCGACGATTCCGTAGGGACGAACCAGCAGAATGCTGAGGATTAAATTAGAAACACCTTCGGTGAGAGTGACGATTGCCCAGGCACGATGGCGGCTAATACCGAAGAGAATGCGGCCGGACGCGGCCTGTGCGTAAAACAGCGTCGAAGGAATAAGCAAGACCAGCAGAACGGGGTAGCTGAGCGCGACGTATTTCTTTCCCACCCACACTTCGATTACCGATTTGCCCAAAATAATGAGGGTCGCACAAATGGGAAACATGATGAAGGCACAGATGCGGTTTCCGGCGATGAAAATCTTGCGCAACCGATCGAGGTCTCCGACGGCTTCGGATTCGCTCGACATGGGCACAAAAATCTGTGCCAAGTGGACGACCATCTGCGCGGCGTAGTCTACGATGCGGGCCCCGATACTGAAATAGGTAATAGCTGCGGATGATAGTAATGTTCCAATCACGATTTCATCGGTCTGGAAGCGGAGTTGGTTCGACAGGATAACGATAAAAGTGACGCCACCATAGCTGGCGATTTCCCGAAACGCGGCACGCCTGATGTAGCGGGGCCCGAAGGAAATCGACAAAAGTCGCAGTGCAATGACACTACGAAGCACCGACGCGATCAGGGGCAGACTCACCGTTATGAGCGCGATCGTAAGCAGTCCTCGGCCGTGATTCAGTGCCAAGACGATCAGAATGGCACGAAACACGGAGGCAGCCACGTTGGTCCAGTTAAGAATGTAGAAGCGCTGCAATCCCTCAAGAATCCCCCCCGCAATGCCCAGAGGAAAGCCGAGAGAAACCGCCGTACCTACGGTGAGCAGGAGCCAGCCCGCGGTGGAGTGGAGATCAGGCGGGATGCGAAACAGAGAGTTGACGCGGGAAACGCCGGCCAGGGTGACAAGGAAACTCAGGAGGCCGATGCAAGAGTACGTGAACAGACTCGTGTTGATGAGCCTGGCTAAGGCCTCTGTGTCGCCTACGGCTGCGAACTTGGAAACATAACGGACGAGGGAGGAGCGAATACCCAGATCGAACAGCCCATAGTATCCGGTAATCGAAAAAATCAGAACCCACAGGCCAAAAGCAGCGTCCCCAAGGTGATGCAGAATAAATGGCGAGAGGAAAATGCCAACCAGAACATTGGTTCCCAGGGAGAACCAGCCCGAACCGACGTTCTTCAGGATCCTCAGCTTTTCAGAACGGAGCATCTGAATAACCGACCCCTTTTTGGGGATTAGCCGTGCCAAGCTAACCCGCCCTGTTAAACCACGGGTCGATGCCGCCTAACGCTTGTCCGGGCCACAAAGGTTGATTCAAACCACAGCGGTCACCGCAAGCTCGTAACCCAAGTTGCTCATCAGGCCCCCCCATGCAGCCTCGATCCGGGCTACACACTCCTGCGGCAATTCGGTGCGCCACCCTCCCGCCTTGGCGTCACGTACAAAAGGCTTATCCAGCCTAGTATTCCTGGTGGAGGACCAAAGATGGGCCTGCTTCTTCTCCATCTCGCGCATGCGTTCCGCGGAACTCTGTGCGACGGCAAAAGCGAGCTTTTCCGGGTCCGCGTGAATACCCAGAAATTTGGCAATTCTCGCCAGCTCTGGTACGGCTTGGGAGTGGAGGGCCTCGTACCGGGTCAGCAGGAATCCGGGATGGTCACCACGGGTAAAGAACCAACTGCCGACGTTGTCAAACCAACTTCCATAGCGGTGGCCGAGTTGATTGCTGAGAAAGCGAGTTACGAAGTCGCGCAGCGGGAATTCTTCCTCGATCAGGCGGCACTTGATCTGGAAATGATATTCGGCGAGGACAACGTCGCGCGGATCGCGGACAACATAAAGCACCTTTTGGTAGCGAGGGTCGAAATACTGATGGCTCTTGAGGATGCGGGGCCGGGAAAGTTGATTCAGCCGCCTCTTGGAGAGCGCCTCTGAGTCCGGGATCAACTCATTGATGTTGGAGAAATCGGGGTGCTTCTCCGGATACCTCAGATTTGCGATCAGGAACCGGGTCCAAGTATTCCCAGATTTCGGGTAGGAAACAAGAAACGTATCATCGGGAAGAACGTCCAGGTTGCGCCCAGGATTGTGCAATCCGAAGGCACGCTTAGTTCCTCCAATCAGCCACTTAATCATTCGAGACCGCTTTTCCGCCTCCGCTGGCACCATATTCAGGAGACCACACCTCGACAGCCTTGGGTCAACTTGGCTGGAACGTAGACTTCTTCAAATAACCTAACACAGGCGGGGGACGGTTGTGGCGGCGCGCCTGATTGATTCACAGCTTGCGAATCGCTGCACGCGAATTCCGAGCGCCGCCGCGCATTCAACCAGTTTGAGGACCGGAGCCTTGGTTGTGTACCTACCGCAATGCCGCCGGAATTCTTGCGACGGCTAAGGCAGCGGCATGCCCAGACCCGAGAGACAAATCGAACAGATCCCATCGACCGGCCTCTTCGGGATCGGGCCGGGTGCTCAATAGCAGCGCAGGCTGGCCTTCTGCCAGAGAGACGTCGAACTGGTGCAGCGGAATGGATAAGCCTTCTCCTTTGGCTTTGATGTAGGCTTCCTTACGGGTCCAGCCTCGAAAGAAAGCCCGGTCCAGCGCCTCCCCGGAAAGTCCCTGCATGGACTGCCGTTCCTGAACGGAGAAGAATCGCTCAGCGATTCTTCGGGCGTCGCATTGCGGACGAATTTCCTCTACGTCGACGCCGACCTCGCGTTCGTGAACGACCGCCAGCGCAGCCCGGCCGTGAGTGTGTGAGAGGTTAAACCGTAGGCCGCCGCCGTCACGCAGAAACGGCTTGCCGTGGGATGCGTATCCAAAGATCAACTGCTCGGGAGACTTCTCCAAATAGCCAGCGAGAAGACTTCGCATCCGGGCACGATTGACAACGAATTCATCGCGGTGCTTCGAAAAGTGAAATCGCTGCGCGCGCTCGCGCTCGTCTTCCGCGAGGATCTTCCACAGGTCGGTTAGCTCTGAAGATGAACATATAGGTTCCCAATGCCAATTGTGAACCTCGTCCGGAGGCAGCGCCGTCGGCCGGTCCTCGAGCGCCCGCCCGACGTAGTCTCGAATCACTAAATGGAGAGTGGAGGTCATTCCCGGCCGCACCTATTTTGTGGGGGATTTGGTGCGAACCCCGGCATTCCCCTGTGCGACTGCATGACCTCAACTTTACACCGCATCAAGCCCTGCCGGCAGCGCTTCAGGCCGCGTGGGATTCCTCTGGTAACGAATTTCGTGGCGAGCGCGGGGCGGTTGCGCGAAATCCGGGCCGCACCTAAACTGTAGCCGGTACCACGAGGACCGGTCGAAGCATTTAGGTTGAAGCGTTCGAAGATGACCTTGATGAAACTTACTGTGGTTATGCCGGTGTACAACGAGAGAGCCACGGTGCGGCGAGTGGTTGACGCCGTTTTGGAAAGTCACCTCGAGATCGAGATGCTTTGCGTGGATGACGGATCGACAGATGGC
>JBAVAV010000268.1:0-1908 GCA_049585895.1 Candidatus Sulfotelmatobacter sp.
AGCGATGACAGCGTCAGCGCATTGCTGGCGGTCGACCGCGCAATGGAAACTCTCGCCGCCCGCGTTACGCCGGCGGTAGTCAACGTCACGGTGACATCGCGTACTAAAGAGGATGCCTCGGGACAACAAATGCCGAAAGAGTTTCAACGATTCTTCGGTCAGGGCGATCCCTTTGGGGGTCAGTTCGGTCAGTTTTTCGGTCCGCACATGCAGAACCAACCGCGAATCGAGCACGGCCTCGGCAGCGGCGTGGTAATTTCGCCTGACGGCTATATTGTCACGAACAATCACGTGGTCGACGGCGCAACCGACATCCGCGTCACCACCAGCAACCGCAGGGTTCTGAAGGCGAAGCTGATCGGAACCGATCCGCTGACTGACCTCGCGGTGCTGAAAGTTGACGCTACCGACTTAGCGAGTGTTCCCTGGGGAGATTCGAAAGAAGTCCGGCCCGGCCAGACGGTCCTGGCCTTCGGCAATCCCTATGGCTTTCGTTTCACGGTAACGCGCGGCATTGTGAGCGCCGTGAATCGTCCGAACCCCGACGCCAGTGATCCCCGTAAGCTTGGGCAGTTCATCCAGACCGATGCGGCCATCAACCCCGGCAACTCCGGCGGAGCGCTGGTGGATGCTCGCGGGGAAGTGGTTGGCATCAACACGTTTCTGATTTCTCCATCCGGCTCGTTCTCTGGGATGGGATTTGCCATTCCGGCCCAGATCGCGAAGCCCACGGTGGAAACGTTGATCCGCTACGGCAAGGTCACGCACGCTCACATTGGCGTGGGAATTTCCGATGTGACTCCGGAGAATGCCAAATTCTTTGCGGATTCGAGTGCCAGTGGCGCAGTCGTCACCGAAGTCGAACCTGACTCTCCGGGAGCGAAAGCCGGCTTGCGCATCGGCGACGTGATTACGGAGATCGACGGCCAGAAAGTGGCCGACGCCGCAGAACTCCAGGCGCTGGTGGGCCAGAAGCAACCGGGCGCAAAGATCACGCTTGAGATCCTGCGTGACGGCAAGAGCATGAAGTTGGGGGCGACGCTCGAGGAAATGGGCAAGCGCGCGGGCGAAAACAACAGCAGCTCCGGTGAGGGCCAGGGCAAAATGCGCTGGGGCATCGGACTGGGTGACCTCACGCCAGATTTGCGCGAGCAGCTGCAGGCGCCGCCTGACCTTCACGGATCTGTGATCGAAGGCGTACAACCGGGCAGCTCCGCCGACAATGCCGGGCTGCAGCGCGGAGACGTGATCCTCGAAGTAAACCGCCACAAAGTGCAAACCGTGGCCGAGGTTCGTGAAGCCCTGGCGAACATACCCAAAGGACAAGACGCGTTATTGCTCGTCTGGTCCGCCGGCGGAAACAGCTTCCGGGTGCTGCACGCTCCCGAAGGCTCTTAAGCCGAAGCGACGCTGAGGTGGCGCAGGGCGGGCGAGAGTCCGCCCTGCGTCATTCTCCTTACGATCTGTCTCCTTGGATGGACTGTTCCTTCGCGATTGTCATCCCTCGCTTCGCTCGGGATGACAAGTGTGTAGTAGTCCAGCTATATATCCGAGACGGCTTAGACGTTCACCTGACGATACGTTGACCGCCGCAGGAATTCTCCCTGACCGGCGCGGCCCAGAAATTTATCCCTATCTACGACGACTCGCCCGCGGGAAAGAACCATGTCTGGCATGCCGGTAACCTGAATGCCCTCGAACATCGAGTAGTCCACGCGCATGTGGTGAGTCTTCACGCTGATGGTGTGCTTGCGCTTGGGGTCGAATATTACCAGGTCGGCGTCGCTGCCGACAGCGATTGTCCCTTTGCGCGGATACAGGCCAAACAGCTTCGCCGGGGTCGTGGACACCAGTTCCACGAAGCGATTCGCGCTGAATCGTCCATCAGCCACGCCGCCGGAATAGATC
>JBAVAV010000269.1:0-4989 GCA_049585895.1 Candidatus Sulfotelmatobacter sp.
GACGGGACCCGCGGAGTTGCCAGGGCGATCAAGATCCCCGGAGCGCGAACAGATATCGATTGCGAGAACGCGGCACTTGCGGTTCTGGATGATGCAGTGGGAATGGCATGGTCTGGCAGTTATAGAACATGGAGCGACTTTCTGCCCGGGGCGGCTGCCGACATTTTCCCGGGAGACGCCATCCAGGTGAATGTGGTGTCGCGAGGCGCGGTGTTTACGGCGATCGTGCGGGAAGTGGAGTTGCAGATCGCCGATCCGGCGAATGATCGCGCATTCTACACAATTGGGTTCGCCAACGATCTGGCTTCGCCCTGCGGCATTCAAGATGAAGCCAGCGCCAAGATAGTTCCCTTGCAGGACTTGCCTCCACTTCTCGCGACCACGCAGGTGGGCGCGTATTACCAGGCCAACTTGACGGAAGCACAGATCACGCAGGTTACGGCGACGACGGTGAGCGTGGATGCTGGCCTTGCGCCTTCGGGAGGATTGGGAATCGAGGTTAGGGCGCACGACTACGGCTGGGGACAGGCGAACGACCGCAATCTTCTGGGGCGGTTCAACACGCAGACGTTTACCCTGTCGCGGCTGGCCCGGACGCAAAATTACTTCCTGCGCCTGTATGACAACTCGTCGCCGCCGCGCTATTCGCGGTATTCAGCGGCATTGCATGTGGATTATCCGTTGACGTGAGATTCAGGGAATGAGGGTATGAATGAGTGTGAGCGAGAAAGAGTTTTCCATGCTGCGGATGGTCGATGGCGAGTTTCAGCGTGAAGTGCTGGAAAAGCTGGGCCGTCTGGAAGCAAAGATGGACATGCTGGCGGGCAATGGCCAGCCCGGACGCGTAAAGATTGCCGAAGACAAGATCAGCGCGCTCGAGCGGAACGATTTGCGCAACAGCATCTACAACCGGGTGGTAAACGGAGCCCTGAGCGCCGCGATCAGCGTCGCCATCGCCCTGCATCGGTTCTGGTGGAAGTGAACAAGTCGACTTCGGTCTACCTTTTGTAACCCTCCCCTACGCCATCCCGCACATCCCCGGCGAGCCGGAAGTGCGGATTTCACAGCAAGTCATTTCACAGCAAGAAAATAAGGAGGACCATGAGCACGACACCGAGCACCACGATCATCACGAATCTTAAGACCGCACCATCACCTACTTCGAACACACTGAAGACCGCCAGCGCAGAGGGAGTCGACATGCCGGGCATGCTAGGACTAGCTCTGATTAAAGCCAATGAACTGAAGGCCTGCCTGACGCTGCTCGTCAGGTCCACCGATGGCGCCGACCCTAACCTGGCGACGCTGAACGAGATTCTGGCCAGCCTGAGCTAAAGAATGCTGCAGCGGGGACGGGAATCCTGACGGCGTGCTGCGAGCCTGTATGGGCACAAGAAATATTCCACGGAGGAACATCATGAACTTTCTCGATCAGTTGTTGCGCGGAATTGCGTTTGTTCCCGCGCTGGTGAATGGCATAGAAGGGCTTTTTGGGGGCAAGTCGGGAGCCGAGAAAAAAGATGCCGCGATGTCATTTCTGCAGAATGCACTTGCCCTGGCCGATGCGGTCTCGGCACGCGAGATCGTCGAGCCGGGGAAGTTCAAAGACGGCATTTCGAAGATTATCGACGGGACGGTGGAGTGCTTAAATGCCTCCACATGGGCGAAGAATAGTCCTCAGCCGGCGACCGTCGGCGGCCCGCCCTCGAATTCGTAACCAGAGAAACCCATCTTACCCGATCTCCTCGCCCCAACCCTCCAGCGTCTTCTTCACCAGGGCCATGAACTGGTCGGCTACGGCGCCATCGATAAGGCGGTGATCGTAGCCGAGCGTGAGGTGCACGACAGAGCGAATGGCGATTGAATCGTTGCCTTCTTTATCTGTGACCACCATCGGCTGCTTAGTAATTCCGCCGACGCCCATGATCGCCGAGTTGGGCTGGTTGATGATGGGCAGGCCGAAGACGGCCCCGAACTGGCCCGGATTGGTGACGGTGAAGGTGGATCCTTCCACGTCTTCGGGCTTGAGCTTCTTGCTGCGGGCGCGCTCGCCGAGGTCGGTGATGCCGCGCTGCAGGCCGAGGAAGTTGAGTTCGCCGGAATTCTTGAGGACCGGCACGATCAGTCCCCAGTCGAGAGCGACAGCGATGCCCATGTTGATCTGGCGATGGTAGCGGACGTTGTCGCCTTCGAGCGACGCATTGCAGATCGGCCACTGTTGCAGCGCGATGATAGCGGCGCGCACGAAGAACGGCATGAACGTGAGCCGAACCCCATGGCGCTGCTCAAAACCGGCTTTGTGCTTGTTGCGCAAAGTGACGATGCGGGTGAAGTCCACTTCATACATGCAGTGGACATGGGCGCTGGTGCGGCGCGACTCGATCATGCGCTGAGCGATGATCTTGCGCATGTTGGTCAGGGGAACGAGATCGCCCGGATACGGCGCGGCAGTTGGCGGGGCAGGACGAGAAGCTGGCGCCGATTCCGCTGCAGGCCCGCGCGTTGAAGCTGCCGGAGCCGTCTCCGAAATGGATGGCTGGCGCTCGATGAAGGCCATGATGTCCTGCTTGGAGATGCGGCCGCCGAGTCCAGTGCCGGAAATTTGCGAGAGGCTGACACCGTGTTCGCGCGCGATCTTGCGGACCAGTGGAGAAGAACGAGTTTCTTCTTCTTCGTCGCGAGCAGCCGTTGGTGCGGGAGCAGGAGCTGCGGCTGCCGAAGAAGCCGGTGCCGTCTTCTTTTCTTCCTTCTTTTCTTCTTTCTTTTGTTGTTGCGCCGGCGGCGCGGGAGCTGCCGGGGCTGCTTTCGCAGGCGCCGCTGTGGCCTCGCCATCCACGGCGATGGTGCCGACAATCGTGTTCACGCCCACCGTCGTTCCTTCGGTGACTTTGATTTCCTGCAGCACCCCCGAAGCCGGTGCGGGAATCTCGGCGTCGACTTTGTCGGTGGAGATTTCAAACAGAGGTTCGTCGCGCTGCACTTTGTCGCCAGGCTTCTTCAGCCATTTGGTGATGGTGCCCTCTACGATCGATTCCCCCATCTGGGGCATGATGATGTCAGTCGGCATGACTTCCTTCCGCTGGGCCCCACGATTTGGAGCAGAGGGCCAGACCCAAACGGATATTATAGCGTTTGGTGCGAACGAATCGCAGGCTCACGCAGAACGGCTGCGGAGATGCGAAAAATCTCGGCGGATTTCGCGCACGGAACTCAAGCTAGCTGCTTCTAGTGGTGCTCGTGCTTCATACCTTCATTCTTCTTGTCGTCTTTTTTCTCATCGCTTCCGGTTTCGGGTGCTACCCCGAAGCTGGTCTTCCAGTATTCCTGCACGGCGGGCGGGAGTTTATCCATGCGGGATAGGAAAGAGGCGATCTTCCACATATCCTGTTCCGTAAGCGTTTTTTCCCAGGAGGGCATTCCTGTATAACGGACGCCGGTGCGGATGGTGTAGAAGAGGTGCCACTCGGGATCGTCGGGCGGGTCGGAAATCAGATTCGGAGCCGGCGGATAAAACGAACCGCCGAGCAGAACCGGTTTGCGGTCGAGACTGCCGTGGCAGGTGGCACAGTTCATGGTGTAGAGCTTCATACCGTCAATCAAACTCTGGTCGGTCGGAGACAAGGGATTGGCGACGTGGGGAGCATGGCGCTCCATCGATGCGTCGACGGCGCTCATGGCGAGGCGGCGCTCGATGCGCGGAGGAGCAACGTTTGCGGTGGTGGGAAAAAAGCCGAACATGGCGAAGCCGAGTCCGCCGAGAATTATTACGGCGAGCGTGACGACGACGCCGAGAATGAATTTACCCATGAGGCCTCCGGAGCGGATATTGTGGCAGATGAGACGGGTAGGGCGCTAGTTCAGTGCATCTCAATGAGCCTCGCTTCGCTCGGCGGACGGGCGAGGCGCCCGTCCCCACCCGTTAATTCTTATCCCTCAGGGCTTCAATAAGCTTTCAGTCGGCGGGCTTCGCGGACTACGTCGCTCACCTTCGGCAGGTAGTGCTCTTCCTGCGGCGGAGAGAACGGCACCGCCGAGTCTAGCCCCGCTATGCGGACGATGGGGCCGTCGAGGTCGTCGAACGCCTCCTCATTAATGATGGCGGCGATTTCGCCTGCCAGGCCTCCGGTGCGGGAGTGCTCATGCAGGATGATGACTTTGTTTGTCTTCTTCACAGTTTGGGCGATGGCCTCGCGGTCGAGCGGAGAGACGGTGCGCAGGTCGAGGATTTCGAGATCGATCCCATCTTTGCTCAGAACCTCGGCAGCCTCTAACGCGCTGTGAACCATGGCTGCATAAGTAATGATAGACAGATCGCGGCCTTCGCGAACGATATTCGCTTTGCCGATGGGAACGACGTAATCTTCCGCAGGGACTTCGCCCTTAATGCGGCGGTAAAGATATTTGTGCTCGAAGAAGATGCAGGGATTGTTGTCGCGGATGGCCGCCTTGATCAGGCCTTTAGCATCGTAGGGCGTGGCTGGGCAGATCACTTTGAGGCCGGGATTGTGCACGAACCACATTTCGGGATTCTGCGAGTGGAACGGCCCGCCGTGGACGTATCCACCGCTGGGGCCGCGCAGCACGAGTGGGGCGGGCGCGCCCCAGAGATAGTGAGTCTTCGCGACCATGTTGCTGATCTGGTTGAAGGCGCAGCCGATGAAGTCCATGAACTGGAACTCGGCGACGGGGCGCATACCGGTGAGCGACGCTCCGAAAGCCGCGCCCACGATGGCGGACTCGGCAATGGGCGTGTCGATAACGCGCTCGGGGCCGAAGCGGTCGATGAAACCGTCAGTGACTTTGAAGGCGCCGCCGTAGATGCCGATGTCTTCGCCGAGGCAGAAGACGGAGGGGTCGCGGTCCATTTCTTCCCAGATTCCCTGGCGGATGGCTTCGAGGTAGGTTAGTTGCATAGGGTCAGGTTTTACAGTTTCAAGGTTTCAAAGTTGCAACGACAAGCGTTGGTCACGGACTTGCACGGATCTTCAG
>JBAVAV010000270.1:0-26431 GCA_049585895.1 Candidatus Sulfotelmatobacter sp.
AACTGGGCCTGCACGGAGACGACCGCGCCGACCTCAACAACCGCTTGCAGAACCTGGCCAATCAAGGGCAACTCATTCAACTCGAATCCGACCGTTACGTTCTTCCGCAGGCCGCGGCCGATAACAACCTGATCGCCGGACGCCTGACCATGCATCGCGACGGCTTTGGTTTTGTGATTCCAGACGGCAACGCGCTTAGTCCGGAGATGAAGTCGCGGCTCACGGGCGACATTTTTATCGCGCCGCATCTGATCGGGAACGCCATGCACGGAGACCGCGTGCTGGTAGACATCAGCGCGATTCGTCCCGATGGCCGCGCCGAAGGACGCATCGTGCGCTCGGTGGCTCGGGCGCATCCCACGGTGGTTGGAATATTTCATCATGGCAGCCGCTGCAATTACGTAAAGCCCCTCGACACAAAGATTACGCAGGAAGTCGTGATTCCGGCGGGGATGGAAATTCCCGATGTTAGGGAAGTTCCCCCGTCTTCTGCCGTGCCTTCGCCGGGCTCGGGACAAGTGGCAGACACGTCCGGGCCTCGCCGCGGAGGCGAGAATGCCGGCGGGACGACGGCGCTACGAAAATCTGTTGATCGTGTTCTCGGGGACGAGGCCGCACGCCGCACGAATTCAGGCGATCTTGAAGGCGTGGTCGTCGACGTGGAAATCACCGACTGGCCCTCTTCTACACAGAATCCGCGTGGGCGCGTGATCGAAATCCTCGGGCGCGAAGACGACTTTGGCGTTGATGTGGAGATCACCATCCGCAAGTTCCACCTGCCGCACCACTTTCCGGCGGAGACGCTGGCAGAGGCACAGAATGCGTCGGCGCTTATCACTACTCACGAACTGAACCGGCGGCGCGACTTCCGCGCGCTGCCCATCGTCACCATCGACGGCGAGACAGCGCGCGATTTCGATGATGCGGTGATGGTTCGTCTGCTCGAGAACGGCAATTTCGAATTGCAGGTGCACATCGCCGACGTGGCCCATTACGTCACGCCCGGAAGCGCGCTCGATCAGGAGGCGCGGCTGCGCGGGACCAGCGTATATTTTCCCGACCGCGCCGTGCCCATGCTGCCCCTGGAGCTGTCCACGGATATTTGCAGCCTGCGGCCGCAAGTCGACCGGTTGGTGCTGTCGTGCGTCATGGAAATCGATCATCAGGGTGAAATCGTTGGCTACGAACTTTGCGAAGGCGTGATTCGCTCCGCCGAGCGTATGACTTATACCGCGGTCAACGCGATTCTTGAAGGCGACGCTGCCGCGCGCGAGCGCTATGCGCAGCTGGTGGCGCCGTTTGAGCGGATGCGCGACCTGGCACAAATCCTCAACCGCAAACGCCAACGTCGCGGCTCCATCGACTTCGATCTACCCGAGCCGGTCATTGAGTTCGATGAATTCGGATTGATGAAGAGCATCACGCGCTCGGAGCGCAATATCGCGCATCGCCTGATTGAGGAATTCATGCTCTCGGCCAACGAGTGTGTCGCGCAGTATCTTGAATCAAAGCGTATCGCGTCGTTATATCGAGTTCACGAAAAGCCCGATGCCAAGCGCGTCTATGATTTCGAAGTGATTGCCGCGACGTTTGGATACTCGCTTGGCGTCGGCCCGCTACCCGTCCACCGCGTGCAGTTCAAGGCCGACCGCCGTGCCGCGCGCGGCACGGGCAAACGCGCGCGAGAAATCGAAGTGCCGAAGGATGTACACATCACGCCGCGCATGTATCAGAAGCTCACCGAGAAAATCGCGGGCAAGCCGGAGGAACGCATTCTGAGCTACCTGATGCTGCGCTCGCTCAAGCAGGCGCGCTACTCGGAAGTAAACCTCGGCCACTTCGCCCTGGCGGCCGCGAGCTACACGCATTTCACTTCGCCAATTCGGCGCTATCCAGATTTGATTGTGCACAGGATATTGAAAGACGTGTTGCGCGAATCGGCAGAACCCGACCGTAGCGCCGGCGTCCCGCCGGCTCCCGCAACAGCAGAGAGGCAGCGGGCCTTCAGCCCGCAACCGGGCCGGCGAGGCGTCGGCGCTACTCCCTGGTCGAAGCGGCGCGATCATGCCGCTCACCGCGAATCGCACGCGGCGCTGGGCGGGCCGATCTCGATCGAAGAGTTGCACGAGATTGCAGAGCAATCCAGCTTGTCGGAGCGGCGCGCCGATGAGGCCGAGCGTGAGCTGATGGAGTGGAAGAAAGTGAAATTCATGCAGGACCGGGTAGGCGATGACTTCGATGGGCTGATCACCAGCGTCACGAAGTATGGATTGTTCGTCGAGCTGACCGATCTATTTGTGGAAGGCCTGGTGCCGCTGGCTACGCTGACCGATGATTACTACTTCTTCCATGAGAACACGCGGGAATTGATCGGCAAGCGTTCGCGCAAGATCTTCCGCCTCGGGCAGAAAATTCGAGTGCTGGTCGACCGTATCGATCCCGTGGAGAAGAAGATTCAGTTTGCCGTGATCGAGGAACAGCCGCGCGGCGCATCCCGTAAGGCGTCGGGCAAGCGCAAACGCTGATTGGGAGGGCGGGCAGCGCTCACTGATGTGCGCGTCGCGAGTCTATCCTGAGAGAAACGTTACCCACGTCAAGAGGGTCGGAAGGCGCTACGCTATGCATAAACATCGCATCTTCGTACTGGCGCTGCTGCTATCTCTGCAGACAATTCTTTTATTAAGCGCGCAGGGCGTGGCCCAGGCTGCTCCGGCTCCCGCACAAACCAGAAAAACCAGCGAGCCCTACACCGGCGACCTCTCCATTTTTGATTCTCCCGGACGCGACCAGCGCCTGCAGATCAACCGCGTCATGGACACTCTCGGCATCGCTCCGGGCAAGACTGTGGCCGACATTGGCGCCGGATCGGGGTGGTTCACGATGTTGGCGGCGCGCCGCGTAGGCGCCGCAGGCGTTGTGTATGCCGTGGACATCAATCCCGAGGCCATCCGTACCATCGACGATCGCGCGAAAAAAGAGGAACTGCACAACGTGAAAACAGTTCTGAGCACGCCCGACGACCCGGCGCTTCCGGATGGCGCGGTGGATGCCGTTCTGATGCTGAAGACCTATCACGAGATTGCGCAACCGGTAACGCTATTGCGCAAGCTACGGAGTTCGTTGCGCGCGGGCGCGAAGGTCGGCGTGATCGATCGCAACGGAAATGGCGAGAACCACGGCGTGGGCCGCGAGGTTGTGATACGCGAGGCGGCGCAGGCGGGCTACCGTGTGCTGGAGCAATACGACTTTGTGAAGGCCGACAAGATGGATTATTTTCTGGTTTTCATTGCCAAGGAATAGCCCGAAACCTTCTAATCCTTAGACGCTTTCGATCATTCCTGCCAGCAGCAGGGCTCGCCGCGGCAACTCTGAAATCACAATGTATTCATGCGCCGCGTGAGCTCCTTCGCCCACCCCGCCCATGCCGTCGAGCGTGGGAATGCCCATGCCTGCGGTGAAGTTTCCGTCGGAACCGCCGCCGACGGCAGCCTCTTCGAGCTTCCAGCCTAATTGCTGCGCGATTGCCTGCGCTCTTCTGTAAAGCGCAATCACGCCGGCTTTGCGCTCCATGGGCAGGCGGTTGATGCTGCCCTCGATCTCAAGTTTGCAATGCTTGTCGAATGGCTTGAGAGAGCGGAGCTTGCGGTCGATTCCGGCGGCCTGCCTCGCACTTTTAATGCGCACATCGATGTCAGCGGAGGCTTCGGCGGCGATGACGTTGGTGCGCGTGCCACCGTGAATCACGCCGGCGTTCACGGACACTCCTTCGCTCACATTGTTCAATCTGGCGATGGCCGTAATCTGGCGGGCTAGCTCGAGGATGGCGCTGTGTCCTTTGCCTGGATCAAGGCCAGCATGCGCCGCCACACCTTTCACTTTGATGGAGTATTCGCCAACGCCTTTGCGCGCTGTCTTGAGTGCGCCGCGAATTCCGGCGGCCGGCTCCAGAACCAGCACTCCAGCGGAATTCTTGGCCAGCGCCTCGGTAATTTTTCGGGAAGAGTGGCTGCCGACTTCTTCATCGGAGACCAGGAAGACTGTGACTGGGCGCGGCAGTTCTCGGTGCAACTCTTTCAGCGCAGCGATGGCATGCAACATAAGAGCGATGCCGGATTTCATGTCAAGAACGCCGGGTCCATGCAAGCGGCCCTCTTTGATGTGGCAGGGCATGGATGCGAGCGTGCCCAGCGGGTAGACCGTGTCATAGTGGCCCAGCAGCAGGACTGGTTTGATTTTCTCGCGGCCGGGGAAATCGATCTGCAGGCTGTCGCCGTCATTGCTGCTGCGGTGGAAACGGGCACTGCCTCCGAGCGCTTCGAACTTGGACGCGAGGAATGCCGCGATGCCGTCGACGGCTGCCTTACTATCGCTGGGGGATTCGATTTCAACGAGTTGGCGAACGGTCTGGGCTATCTGGTCCCGGCGCTGTTCGAGATAGCGCAGACGCCCGGTCCAGTCAGCGGCAGCGGGAATCGTCGACTCTTTTGTTTTCTTTCCGGGCACGAGTTCCTTTCACTGGACGTAGTAATTCAGTCTTGGTCGCGATGACAACGCGGTACAGTATAATCTTCGATCTGACAGAGACGAATCCATGACTGAGAGCACTACACCTGTGAGCGAAGCGCCGGGGACGCCGGCGAAAATCGCGCTCGACATCCACGAGATTCTCAAGATTCTGCCTCACCGCTATCCTTTGCTGCTCATTGACCGCGTGCTGGAGTTGCAGCGCAAGGAGCGGATCGTCGCCATCAAGAACGTGACCATCAACGAGCCCTTCTTTAATGGACATTTTCCCGGGTTGCCGATTATGCCGGGAGTCCTGATCGTGGAGGCGATCGCGCAGGCTGGCGGCGCGCTGCTGCTTACCGAAGTCGAGGATCGCGCCAACAAGGTAATGGTCTTCACCGGCATTGACCGGGCCCGTTTCCGCCGTCCCGTGGGTCCGGGAGACCAGGTGCGGCTGGAAGTGGAAGTTCTCGGCTGGAAGATCATGGAGCACATGACTGCAGCGAAGATGCAAGGCACCGCGACGGTCAACGGCAAGCGAGTGGCCGACGCCGTAGTGTCGTGCCAGCTCATCGACAGCTCGCGCGGACGAAGCAGCAGTTCTGGAGGCGCGGGCGATGGCGGCGCGGTGGAATGAGCCGCTGGCTGATGGCGGGCGGCGAGTTCGATCTTCCGGCGATCCCGTAATTCACCCCTCGATGAACATCTCTCGATGAAGATCCATCCTACGGCCATTATCGATCCGCAGGCGAAGGTTCCGGCGTCGTGCACCGTCGGACCGTACTGCGTGATCGGCGCGCAAGTGGAACTGGGCGAAGACTGCCATCTGGTTTCGCACGTCGCGATTCAAGGACCGACGAAAATCGGCAAGGACAACGGATTCTTTCCTTTTTGTGCAATCGGCATGGACCCGCAGGATGTGACCTATCACGGCGAGCCTACGCGATTGGAGATCGGGGACCACAACGAGATTCGCGAATACGTGACCATCAACCGCGGCACGATCAAGGGCGGCGGAGTCACGCGCATCGGCAGCCACATCCTCATCATGGCCTACACCCACATCGGGCATGACTCGGTGATCGGCGATCATTCCATGTTGATCAACGGGGCGACCCTGGCCGGGCATGTGACTGTGGAAGAGTGGGCTGTGGTGGGGGCGCTTTGTCCTGTGCACCAGTTCGTGCGCATTGGCGCGCACTCTTACGTCGGCGGCGGAACGACCATCACGCAGGATGTCTTACCGTTTTCCATGACTTCGGCGGCGCGCGATACGCATGCCTACGGAATGAATAGAGTTGGTCTGGAGCGGCGGGGCTTTTCGAAGGAACGCATTCGCAAGATTCACCACGCGTACAAGATTCTGTTGGCCTCGAAAATGAATACTTCGCAGGCGCTGGAAAAGTTGAAGGACGAGCCGGATCGTGGCGAAGATGTGGAGATGCTGATACGGTTTATCGAAACGGCAGAGCGGGGAGTAATTAAATAAAAGTGGTCACAGGTTAGGTGAGTCCAGCTGCCGCTGGCAACTGACCACCGGCCAATAGCATGCGCATCGGTCTGATCGCCGGCAACGGCAAGTTTCCTTTTCTCGTGCTCGAGGCGGCGCGGGCGCAGGGATACGAAGTTGTGGTCGCGGCAATTAAAGAAGAGGTTTCTCCTGAAATTGAGTCTTGCGGCGCGGCGGCCGTGCACTGGCTGTCTCTGGGCGAGCTTTCCCGGCTGATCGAGACCTTCCAGCGCGAGGGCGTGCAGCGCGCTGTGATGGCCGGGCAGGTCAAGCACAAGCAGATTTTTTCCAGCATTCGTCCGGACTGGCGGCTGGCCAAGCTGCTGCTCTCGCTTACGAAGCGCAACACCGACGCGCTGCTTGGCGCGGTTGCTCGAGTTCTCGCGGATGAAGGCATCATCCTGGAAAATTCGACGTGGCTGCTGGAGCCGCTGCTGGTGAAATCCGGAGTGCTGACGAAGCGTGCCCCCGCAGAGCACGAACGCACGAACATCGAATATGGACGGGCCGTTGCCCGCCAACTGGCGCGGTATGACATCGGCCAGACGGTGGTGATCGCGGAATCTGCCTGCGTGGCCGTTGAAGCGATGGAGGGCACCGATGCCACCATTGAGCGCGCCGGGCACATCATGCGCTCGCTGCACGGCGATGCGTCGACTCTGAGCCGCGCTCTTACTGTGGTAAAGGTCGCCAAGCCGAAGCAGGACATGCGCTTCGACGTTCCGGTGGTGGGCGTGAAGACGATCGAGGTTATGCGGGCCGCGGGGGCGACCTGCCTTGCGCTGGACGCCGGCAAGTGCTTGCTGCTCGATGGAGATAAGATTCTCGACGCGGCGAATGCGGCGGGAATCGCGGTTGTGGCGGATGCGCTTGCTGACCTGGCAGAAAGCTCTTAATCGCAGAGGTCGCAAAGAACAACTGCAAAGAAAAGATATGACTTCTCCAGGCTCGGAAGCCGCCAGCATTGCCGATCAGTTGCGCCGTGCCTTTGACGGCAACGCCTGGCATGGCCCGGCGCTCCTCGAATTGCTGGAGGACGTGAATGCCACGACTGCGGCCGCGAGGCCGTTGCCTACAGTTCACAGCATCTGGGAACTTGTGCTGCACGTTGCCGTATGGGACGCTGCCGCTTCCCGCCGATTGAGGGGAGATAAATATCAACCCACGGGACTAGCGAACTTTCCCCTCGTTCCCAGGCACTCAACTGAAAGGGCATGGCGCAAGGCCGTCGCTCACGCGAAGCGCACGCATGATGCCCTAGTGAGAACTGTGGCGATTCTGCCTGAGTCGCGGCTTCACTCCCGTGTCCCCGGCAAGCGATACGATTTCTTTCATATGCTTCATGGCGTCGTTCAGCATGAGCTTTACCACGCTGGGCAGATTGCCATTTTGAAGAAGGTGCAGAATCGAATTGCGAAGTGAGGATGATTGAGTAAGTTTGTAATCGGGTAATTTGGTAATTGAAAAACCTCACCCAATTACCTAATTAAAAAATCACTCAAACTTTAACAGCTCACCACCGTTTGAAGATGACCGCGACCGCAGCCACGATCACGGCGAATCCCAAGGCGTGGTTCCAACGCACCGGCTGTCCAAGGTAGAGCACGGAAAACACCGAGAAAACCACCAGTGTAATCACCTCCTGAATAGTTTTGAGTTGCACCGCGGTGAACTCGTCGGAACCGATGCGGTTGGCCGGCACCTGAAAACAGTACTCGAAGAAAGCGATCATCCAACTCACGAGGATCACCTTGAACAGCGGGACATTACGGTATTTCAGGTGGCCATACCACGCGAAAGTCATGAAGAGGTTGGAAACGGTTAGCAGCGCGATGGTTCGCATGTGTTTGTGGGCGCTCCTTATCTTATTCAGGAACCAAAGAGACTGTGTCAGAACGCTCTTCTCAAACCCAATGAGTATTCCAGATGCTCTTTCCTGGCTTTGCGTTTACAATCTTGTCTCGGCATCTGCCAAAGAGAGTCTTTCCTGACATCTCAAGATCCGGTTCCTGTCGCAGTAGTTGGCGTGGGCGTTTTCGGACGCAACCACGCGCGAGTATATAAAGAGCTCGAACAGCAAGGCGAAGCGGTACGGTTGGCCGGGATGGTTGATTCTGACCTTGATCGCGCCGATGCTGTGGCGCGGGAATTCGGCTGCCGTGCCTTCGGATCGGTCGAGCAGATGCTCACCACCCACAGCGAGATTCGGGCCGCCTCGGTGACAGCGCCCACCGTTCATCACTTGGGCGTGGCGCGCGCGCTGATGGAATCGGGCGTGGATGTGCTCATCGAGAAGCCGCTGGCGACCTCGCTCGCCGAAGCTGATGAATTGCTGGACAGCGCTCGAACCCACAAGCGCGTTGCTCAGGTCGGCCATCTCGAGCGGTTCAACCCCGCTATTCAGGCTACATTTCCACTGCTCACCCAACCGATGTTCTTTGAAGTGCACAGGCTCAGCGTTTTTAGGCCGAGGTCGCTGGACGTGGATGTGGTGCTGGATCTGATGATTCACGATCTGGACATCGTACTTGCGTTTGCGAACTCGCCGGTGAAAGAAGTTCGCGCCGTCGGCTTGCCCATCCTCTCCGGAAAGGTGGACATCGCGAACGTGCGGTTGGAGCTGGAATCCGGCTGCGTCGCCAACTTCACCGCCAGCCGGGTCTCTACCGAGCGCGTGCGCAAGTTGCGTTTTTTCCAGCCTCAGCAGTATGTTTCGGTCGATTACGGACGCCAGGAAGTGCTGGTGTTTACCGTGGGTGAAGACGGAGCAGCGGCCGGTACGACTTCGGTAGCGCCTGTCTCGTCTGTTGCGTCAGTAAACCCGCAAATCAAAGTGGCTAGGCCGCCGGTAGCTTCCGAAGAGCCTTTGCATGCAGAATTGAAATCGTTTCTGCGCGCCGTTCGGCAGCGTTCCACGCCGGCAGTAACTCTCGAAGACGGACGGCGCGCGCTCGCACTTGCGCTCGACATTGTGGCCACAATCCGTGCGCACGGGAAGAACGTTAACCTCGCCAGCATCGCGCAGGGTCAGCGCTGATGCCCGGGCCCTTAGGGGCAAAGACCGCATTTCCGGGAGTCGCACTGCACGGTTGCCGGCTGCTGCTTTCCGAATCCATTTGCCAACCAGCTTCTTGTTGCGAACTGCAAGTAAGAACTGGTTTTACAAATGTTTACACACCTAAGTCTCAGCCCGTCTGCGCGTGAGCAGAATGCATCGAAAGATGCGAAAATAAGATCAGCTTGCCCGTGTTACCTGCTTGCATCCCGCGTTAGAGGTCCCGATGCAACGTGGGGCTACGAATACGTGTCTAATGGGCCAAGCGTAGACGAATCAGACCGAGCGCATGCCGATCACGCAAATCCCATTTCAAGATCCCGTGGCGCCTCCGGAGAAGGCTCAGCCGGAACAGCTGGGTCTGTACGATTCGCAGGGATGGGAGACTGCCTACCGCGACCGCGACGACGAAGCCCACGTTCCGCACCTGCTCGTCCAGTTGCAAGATGACCTGACGCGCTCGCGCCGCCGGGAAGCGGCGTGGATTTCCATCATTACCCACGTGGTGTTCATCATTCTGATTGTCAATCTCGACAAGCTCGACCGCTACTTTCCCTGGCTGCATTCAGTAATGGTGGTGCCGTCAGACGTCACCAAGGGCAAGGATCTCACGTTCCTGGCTCTGCCACAGGATCTGCAGAAAGTGCCGCACAAGCCGAATACAAATATTCTTTCCGATAAGGATCGCATCGCCACCACGCGCCATCCTGAACTTGATCCCAAGGAACTGCGCAAGATTCTGGCCACGCCCCCGCCAGGGGCGCCCGGGATGACTGGACCGAAAATGCCGCAGCCGATGCCGGCGCAGTCCCCTCCAGCCCTGCAAAACTCCCCTCCGGCGCCACAGGCCGCGCAGCCGCCGAACAATCAGATCGCGCAATTGCAAACGCCCGCCAAACCGAACGTCGACGCGTTCAGGAAATACGCGGGCTCAATGTCGCCGGGTGCCGCGATTCAACAGGCGACTCAAGCGGCCGCCGCCGCCAAAGGCGCCGGCACAGGCGGGGGCGAAGGCGGCGATTTCGGACTGGGCACGGGAGCGCACGGCAGGCAGATGGGCAACTTGGAGGTGCTAAGCGACACGCAAGGCGTCGATTTCGGGCCGTATCTGGCCCGCATCCTGCAGGACGTCAAAGACCAGTGGTATCACTTGATTCCGGAGTCCGCTGCCATGAAAAAAGGGAAGCTGGCCATTGAGTTTGCCATTACGAAGGATGGCCATGTCGCAGGCATGAAACTGGTGGCGTCTTCGGGGGATGTCGCGCTCGACCGTCCGGCATGGGGCAGCATCACGGGATCGAATCCATTTCCGCCGCTGCCCAACGAGTTCGGCGGACAATACCTGGCACTGCGTTTTACCTTCTATTACAACCCTAGCAAGGGGGAGATGGGAGGGCCGGAATAAGCTCTCGCGATGCGCTCGCCGATCCGAGTCTAGCCGCTCTCGGGAAGAATGCGAAACGACCGCTTGCGATCGGTGCGATAAATCGAAAAATCGCGCCGGTCCAAAGTGAAGATAGCCTCGATTCGCTCTCGCCCGGCAAGATAAACCAAAACGGCGTCAGCAAGCTGGGGACGGATGCTTTCATATCTTTTCATCACCAGCGCGATGGCGTGGGCTTCCACTCCAGCCAGGGGCAAGAGTTCAAGAAAACCTCCGTCCATGCTGCCCAATAGTTGCTGAACTGCACGTGGAGAGCGCCGCAGAAGCCAGGCTGCCTCCGTGATGACCGGCCAACATGAAAACAGTGGCGCGCTCATTTCACGGAGAGCTTCGACGCAGGCTTGATGGTGCTCGTCTTCCTGGGAAAGAATGGCTACCAGCGGACCGGTGTCCACGAGAATCCGGTCTCTCCTAGTCCGCTTCACTTTCTCTTTCCGAAGCCTTCCAAATGCCGCCGGTTGGTGCTCAGGTCTTTCGGCGCCCGGCGCACGCAGCCAATCAGCCCAGAGGCTTCCGCCAACTCGTAAGCGGAACCCACAGCGCGTCCCTCACCCAGGTAGGTCTCTAATGCGTCCCGCACAACGTCAGACGGGGTTTGTCCCTTCACGTTGGAATGGGTACGAAGGCGAGACCCAAGAGCCACCGGAAGGCGCACAGTGATACGTTGTGAAGCCATAGTGTCAGACAGTATACCACAGGTTGTCAGACACACCCCCTCCCAGCCGCCTCAGCCCTTTCGCAGCCGGATTGATCCATCTCCGGTGTGAATCATCAACAGGTTTCCGCCGCCATTCAGCTTGCCCCGCACCTCGTTTTCGCGAATCTTGCCTTCGGTAGTTATTGGCATCTGCAAATCGATGTGGCCATCGCCGGTGTGCAAATCGACATCCGCCGCAAGAGTTTCAGGGATTTCGAGGGTCACGCTGCCATCGCCAGTTTCCAGCCGCCAGCTGGAGGTCATGGACGAACCGGCGGCGGCCCGCGCCTCTACCCGCCCGTCGCCGGTCTTGAGCTCAAGCTCGTCGAAGCGGCCGTTGGCGCGAATGTGTCCATCGCCCGTGGTTGCGTGCAGTTTGCCGTCGACGCCGTCGATTTCCTGCGAGCCATCTCCGCTGCGCAAATCCATCTCGCCCCTGAAGCCGCCCAGTTCAATCTTGCCGTCGCCGGTATGAAGGTTGACGCGGCCCTCGCGCGGCATGTGGATCTCGATATCGACGCGGTGCTGGCTATATCCGAAGACGAAGTTAACGTGGGGGAAGCGAACATACAATTCCACCGAGTCACCATTCTGGTGATCCTCAACGCGAATGCCGCCTTCGCCGATTTTGTAGCGCGTGGTTGTGACCTTTGCCGTGATCGTATTCTGATCCCAGGTGTAGACGTGGATGTTAGCGTCAGATGTATCCACACGCAGGTCCGGCTTGCCGGTGAGGTTGAAGGTTTTCGACCACTCGTCGGCGTGCGCTGGAAGAACGGCGGCCAAACAGACAGCAAGAATACAGAAAGCAATGCGCTTCATACGATTTCTCCTGCCGGGCGGACACACCTCGCCCCCCGGCACTTAGACGTAAGTACGCGAGGTAGGTGAAATTGGTTCCATTGATCGACTTCCCGTGGTCCCGGCTCGCTGGATTACGTCACACGCACGGACGACGCCGTAGTTTAGCACCGACATTCTACCCTGGGTCTCAGTCTTGTTCTTAGGTCGAGGGTAGGCCCAAGACGTAAGACCTGAGACCTGACCCGGCGTTACAATTACGATCGTGCCCCCGACCGAGCGTCCTACAGATTCGACCCACAAACACCGGCACGCGGTCTACGCCGCGGAAACCACAGGCCTGTTGCTGATTGGATTTCTGCTGCTCGTCATCACCCTGGTCCGCTACTGGCACGCCATTCGCTGGAGTGTGCGCTGACGGTGCCCTCCGCGCAGCCGGAGCCGCTGCTGGTGGTTGTGCTGGGTCCGACAGGCAGCGGGAAAACGGCCCTCTCCGTTTCGCTGGCCGAGAACTTCGCGGGAGAAATCGTCAACTGCGATTCGGTCGCGACGTACCGTGAGTTTGAAATCGGCACGGCCAAGCCGACCGTTACGGAGCGCGCTCGTGTGGCGCATCATCTACTCGATTTTGTCGAGCCAACCGGTTTCATCACTGCCGGAGAATATGCGCGCCAGGCCCGCGAAGTGATCGGGGATATCAAAGCGCGCGGTCGTTTGCCAATCGTTGTAGGCGGAACTGGACTCTACCTGCGTGCCCTGCTGGAGGGATTGTTTCCCGGTCCGGAGCGCTCCGAACAGCTGCGCGAACGATTGCGCGAGCGCGCAGCGAGCCGCAGCCCGAACTACCTGCTAGGCATCCTGCAACGACTGGATCGCGGAGCCGCGGATAAAATTCACGCCAACGACATTCCCAAGTTGATCCGCGCCATCGAGGTCTGCCTGGTTTCGCGCCAAAAGATGACGGAGATCTGGCAGCGGGGGCGCGAGCCGCTGCACGGCTTCCGCATTTTGCGCATCGGGCTCGATCCCGATCGCCAGGCGCTCTACGACCGCATCAATCGCCGCGCGCAAGGGATGTTCGAATCAGGCTTGGTCGAAGAGACTCAGGATTTACTGGGGAGGTATGGCGCTACCGCCCGTCCACTGGCCTCGCTCGGCTACAAGCAGGCTGTCCAGTTTCTGTGCGGAGAGCTCACCCGCGACCAGGCTCAACAAGCCGCACAGCAGGCCCACCGCAATTACGCCAAGCGCCAGATGACCTGGTTCCGGCGTGAGCCGGACGTGAAATGGCTTAACGGTTTCGGCGATGATGTGCAGGTTCAGCAGGCGGCGGCAGCTTGGGTTTCGGGTCTTAGGTCTCAGGTCTTGGGTCTTAGGTCTTAGGTCTTGGGCGTGCGGTCTTTGGGAGCTGGTTTTGGGGCATTTCTTCATCCACGTCATAAAGCCTAAGACCCAAGACCTAGGACCCAAGACCTCCGACCCAAGGCCTGCGCAGCAGATTGTTCTTCTCCGTGTGACGGATGTCACAGCCTCAAACTGCCAGCGTTGGTTATTGTCTTGCAGATCGGAGGGAGCGGAGCATGCACGGAACCTATGAGGATCTGAAGGCCTGGCGTCGCGCCATGGACTTGGTGCTGGAGGTTTATCGAAGTACGAGTTCGTTTCCCCGGCAAGAAATCCATGGCCTGACCAGCCAGATGAGGCGCGCAGCAGTTTCGGTCCCGAGCAATATCGCTGAGGGCAAGGGGCGTTTTTCCCGCAAGGAGTTGTTACAGTTCCTATTCCATGCGAGGGGATCTCTGTTGGAACTTCAGACCCAGATCACCATCGGATGCGAACTCGGATTTCTAGCTCCTGAGCCGGGGCAGAGACTCACGGACTTGGCTGCGGAAGTCGGGCGTCTACTCAATGGCTTAGTGAATCGATTTCAGTCACCGGTTGATCCCGAATTCCAGGTGTCAGGTCCTAGTCCTAGGGCTTAGGGCGCGGGTTCAAAGACTCGTCTCTACCTTCGCTTCGTAAAGGGAAGCCCAAGACCCAAGACCCAAGACCGATCACTCGCCCTTCTGCTATCTTTTTCTCGCATGCATCGCATACTGACACCCTTACTGTTCGTTCTCGTGCTCACGGCCTCCGCGTCTGCCAAGGACAAGTACCAGCAACCCGGCCCAATCCATCCCACGCGCGAGGGCGAAAAATGGGCCGAGAAGACCTTGCATAAACTTACGCTCGAGGAAAAAGTTGGCCAGGTCTTCATGATCTGGTGCAGGGCCAGCTTTCTGAACGTCAAGAACCCGGAATACCTGCAGTGGCTGGAAGACATGCAGAAGTATCATGTTGGCTCGTTTGGCATGACGGTTCACGTCGATGGCCCATACCTGCTGCGCAGCGAGCCTTACGAAGCCGCGGAATTGCTTAACCGCCTGCAAAAAGAATCGAAACTTCCGCTTCTTTTCGCCGCCGACTTTGAACGCGGCGTGTCGATGCGGCTGAGGGGGACCACAGTTTTTCCGCATGCCATGGCTTTTGGCGCGGTGGGCAAAGAAGAAGATGCCAGAACGTTCGGCCGCATAACCGCCGAGGAATCGCGCGCCATCGGCATCCATTGGAATTTCTTCCCCGACGCCGACGTCAACTCCAATCCGGCCAATCCCATTATCAACACGCGCTCGTTCGGCGAAGATCCCAGGCAGGTTGGCGATCTGGTCACCGCCTATATTCAGGGCGCGCACGAAGCTGGCATGCTTACCACGGCCAAGCATTTTCCGGGCCACGGCGACACCGCCACCGACTCTCACCTCGGTGTGGCTGCCGTCAACGGCGACCGCGCCCATCTCGATTCCATTGAGCTGCCACCCTTCCGTCGCGCCATCGCAGCGGGTGTGGACTCGGTCATGGTGACGCATGTGACCGTACCCGCGCTCGATTCCGACCCGAATCACGTAGCCACGATTTCTCCGGCAATCGTTTCCGATCTGCTGGAAAAGCAGCTCGGCTTCAAGGGCATTGTGGTGACTGACGCGCTCGATATGGCCGGCCTGACCAAGCTGTTCACCAAAGACATTGGCCGCGCCGCCGTGGAAGCTTTCAAAGCTGGCAACGATCTGCTGCTTATCCCGGCCGACTTCGGCGCTTCTTACACTGCCATGCTTCGGTCTGTCCGCTCGGGAGAAATCCCCCAGGAGCGGCTTGACCGGTCGGTCCTCAAGATTCTGAAAACAAAGGCTTCGCTCGGTTTGTACAAGGCCCGGCTGGTGGATGTGGAGGCCCTGGGTACCTCGGTTGGCAAGCCCGAGAATCTGGCGTTCGGGCAGCAGGTTGCCGATGACGCCATCACCCTGGTGCGCGATAATGGCAAGCTTTTGCCCCTCAAATCGAAGGGAACCCCGGCGGCCGGCCTTCCGTATACAACTACTGAGGAGACGCATAACCAGACCGTTGCGGTAATCTTCTCCGAGGATGTGCGCACGGATTCCGGCCTCGCTTTCGCGCGTGAGTTTCTCGCTCGTATAGCGGATGCGCGGCTGCTATATGTTGATCCGCGCATCGCGACCGGCATGACCGCTGAAGTCCTGAAGGCCGTGGACGAGGCGCAGACCGTAATTGCTGCCCTGTACGTTGTTCCTACGGCCGGCAAAGTGGGGAATTCGATGGCGATGGCCGACGCCACCGGCGAGCTCTTACAACAGTTGCTCGACCGGGCCGCGGAGAAAACCGCAGTCGTGGCCGTGGGGAATCCATACCTTGCAGCCGCTTTCCCGAAGATTGAAAATTATATGTGCACGTTTTCCAGCGCGTCGGTGGCGGAAATAGCGGCGGTCCAGGCGTTGTTTGGAGAGATCGCCATTCGGGGACATCTGCCAGTCAGCATTCCGAGTGTGGCCGCGCGCGGCAGCGGCATCGAGCGTTCCGTGCAAGTTGCCAGTGGAGGGTCTCAACATGCGCAGAAATAGATTGCCTGCGGTCCTGTTCAATTTTCTGTTCATTGCCAGCGTGGCCGCGCTCCTTGTGCTGCCCGCCTGCAGCGTCAACGTCAAGAAAGAGGCCAACGGCGAAGACAAGCAGGTGGATATCAAGACGCTGGTCGGGGGGATTCATGTCTCCAATGACGCCGACAATTCCGATGTCGGTCTGGCTGTCTATCCCGGCGCACGGCTCAAGGCCAAAGAGCATAACGGAGACAGCAAGAGCGCCAACGTGAATATTTCCAGCTTCGGTTTTGCGCTGAAAGTAGTAGCGCTGGAATACGAATCCGACGACTCGCCCGCCAAGATCGTTTCGTTTTACAAAGACCAACTCAGGAAATACGGCAGCGTTCTCGAATGTCACACCTCGAACAACCTCGACCTGGACATGAAGATTCATTCCTCGGATTCGAAGAACACATCCAACGAACTGGTCTGTGAGCACACGAGCGGCGCCAATACTGAGTTGAAGGTGGGCAAGAAAGACGATCAGCACATCGTGGCGATTGAGCCGCAAGGCAAAGGCTCGAGCTTCTCGCTGGTTTACGTGCGCACCCACGGCAAGGATGCGGACATCTGACCGGAGTGGCGTCGAAACGAGCCTGCAGCATCTCGACAATTTGTTTTCCGGGATCTCAAGGAGGAAATCATGTTACGCCCGATCATATTACGCACGATCATGTTTCGTTCGATCTTCTTTCGTTCGACCTTCGCGGTAACCTTCGGCATCGCTGTAGTCATTTCCGGCTTCGCCGCTCAGCCCCAAAAAACCGACAGCAGCCAGGAAAAGAATCTTGACATCCAAAGCTCCGCCGGCGATTTGCACATGGGCAACGATGCAGACGCCCGCAAGGCGGGCTTGCCACTCTATCCTGGCGCGCGCCTGCGCCACGACGAGGAGAACAGCAATGCTCTCAATCTCGGCGTCGTCACGGAAGCCTTCGGCATGAAACTGGTGGTCGCTAAGTACGATTCTGATGATGCGCCCGGCAAAGTCATCGACTACTACCGCGAGCGCCTCAAGAAGTACGGCAGGGTGCTCGAGTGCCATACCAGCGAACATGACGGCAATGCCCACGTCCAGGTGCATGAAGGCGACGGGAAAGATTCCAAAGAGCTCAAGTGCGAAGGCGGTAATACTGGCCCCGTTACGGAACTGAAAGTTGGCACGGAAAACAACCAGCACGTCGTCGCCATCGAACCGAACGACGCCGGCAAAGGATCGACCTTCGCGGTGGTCTACGTGCACACTCGCGGCAAGCAGGGCGACATCTGAAGCAACGGTCTTCCGTGGGCGTCTTTTTATCCGTGGGCGTCTTTTTATCGACAATGTACAGCGTGGCTCCGTTCCTTGCGCCTCGGCTCATCGTGCGATACCTTCGAGGCTACCCCGGCATAGGTTCCGATGGATCATCCCTGCCACAAGTGCAGCCAGACAGTCGAAGATGGAGTCCCCTTCTGCTCCCATTGCGGCGCGCCGCAGATCCGTGTGACGATTTCTCCGCCCGCCGCGCAACCCGCATCAGGCGCTGACGCCTTGCCTACCCCGGAACACACATCGGCTCCCGGGGATCCCCGCATTCCGGCAATCTCCCTGCCCGTGGTGTGGTCTCATGCCGCGCAGCCGTGCGCTGTCGCAGGAGCCGTTGCTGTGCTGCTTACCTTGCTTGGTCTGAACCCCCTTGTGACAATGCTCGGAGCGGGGGTTCTTGCGGTGGTGTTTTACCGCTACCGGAACCCTCTGACGATGATGCGCGCCGCAACTGGAGCCCGGCTCGGCGCCCTCAGTGGACTCTTCGGGTTTGGGATGTCAGCGGTTCTAGCGGCTTTGTATGTGGCCGTGTTTCATAAGGGCCCTGAGATCAGGAACCTCATGTTGGAGAACATCCAGCAGAACGCGGCGCGCTACTCTGGCCCACAGTATCAGGCTGCGCTTGATCTCATTAAATCCCCCGCCGGTCTGGGGTTCATGATGGCCTTCGCTCTAATCTTTGGGTTTGTGGCCTTCCTCGTTCTGGGCAGCCTCGGCGGAGCGCTCAGCGCAGCTTTTCTGGGGCGTCACGATCGAACATAGGGCGGCGCACTGTACATTCAGAAACCATCCCGGGAAAACCCTCACTGACGCGGTTGAGCGTCGCTCGATTTCCGGTGCGGCGGGCAATCTGCGGACTCTTCGCCAAAGCCCTCCGTAACTGCTACTTGTTTCTCTGGTCTTCACAGTCTAAAATCCCAGCGATTCGCTAACGAGACACCGCAGGAGGAGCCTAATGGCCGCTAATCCAGTACCACCACCGATGTCTGCACCAGTAACACCAACACCGGGGTCGCTCGGCTCGCCGCTTTCCGAAGGCGCGCGCATTCTCAGCACTTTCATCGCGCCCTCGAAGACTTTCACCGACCTGCGCCGCAGCGCAGCCTGGTGGGGCCCGTTTCTGCTTATGGTGGTCGTCTCGGCCGCGTTCGTCTACACCGCGGGCCAGAAAGTTGGCTTCCGCAAGGCCATGGAAAATCAGATGCAGTCGCAGCCCAAGCAGCAAGCGCGCCTGGAGCAGTTGACCCCCGACGAGCGCGAACAGCAATTGCAGAAGGCAGCGAAGGTGACGCAGTTTATCGCCTACGGCTTCCCGGCAATCCAGCTCTTGATTTTGCTCATAATCGCAGCGGTTCTATTTGCCACATTCAAGTTCGCCGCCGGTGCCAACGTTTCGTTCAAGGTGGCGCTCGCAATCGTGGTCTATGCCAGCTTGCCCGGTTTGCTGCGGGCTTTGCTAGCCATGGTGTCTTTGGTCGCGGGCGTGAGCCCGGACTCGTTCACATTTCAAAATCCGGTGATGACGAATCCGGGCTATTTGATGAACCCGGCGGATTCTCCGTTTCTCTACAGCCTGGCTTCGTCGCTCGATATATTTCTGATATGGACGCTGGTTCTCACCGCCATTGGCTTTACATGCGTCAGTAAAGTAAAGCGCGGAACGGCGCTAGCCATTGTTTTCGGCTGGTGGGCAGTGTTCACGTTGGCGGGGGCGGGCCTGGGCGCGATGTTCTCGTAAACGGCTTGATGAGAATCCGGCATACCTTCGGCGGCCTACACGAAGCATCAGAAGTGCGCGCCTGACGACCCCGGCTTGATCTTGTATTTCGGAACTACTGGAGGCTTCTCGTGAAATGCACTCTTGCGGTTCTGTATCTTCTCGTCGCCGTCGTCCCCGGATTTGCTCAGCCAGCACAAACTTCCACTGCTCCCCCGTCACACTCCACGTCTGCCGCGTCAGCCCAGACCAAGGATCCGGTGACGGCCTCGCTCCGCATGCTGCTGCCACGCTCGCGGAATAATATTCTTGGCGCCATCACCGCCATGCCCGCCGACAAGTTCAATTACAAGCCTACGCCCGAGCAAATGAGTTTTGCGCATCTGGTAGTCCACATCATTGGCTCCAACAATTCCATGTGTG
Organism: Candidatus Sulfotelmatobacter sp.; assembly: GCA_049585895.1. Taxonomy (GTDB): domain Bacteria; phylum Acidobacteriota; class Terriglobia; order Terriglobales; family Acidobacteriaceae; genus Sulfotelmatobacter. The sequence continues at coordinate 19,431 of JBAVAV010000270.1, forward strand.
CCAAGGCGGCCGACATTGCCGAACCCAAAGTCGAGGAAACCAAGGAGACTGATGCCAAGGACAAGCTGCTCGCCGCCGCCACGGCTTCATTCGATTTCTGCGGGGACGCCCTTGGCAAGATGGACGACTCCAAACTGGGCGACAGCGTTGAACTCTTCGCTGGACATCAGTTTCCCCGAGCGATGGCAGCGCTCGGCCTGGCCAGCGGATGGGCCGACCACTACGCTGCGGCCGCCATGTATTTGCGCCTGAACAATATTCTTCCGCCGTCGGCGCAGCCGAAAAAATAGGGTGGCGTGGTTCATCCGTTTCCGCACCTGGCAGTGTTATCGCGCCGCAGGCCTCATCTCCAATGCAGAAATACCTTTCGATTCCCGCTATTCTGATTTTTTGGGTTCTCGTGCACGTGGACTGGCATTTCGCGCGCAGCCATCATCACCGGCTCAGCATGGAGTGGCATCAGCATTGGATCATTGGCCTCGTCGCTTTTTTCCTTCTTGTTCTGTTCTGCGCCTGGAAGTGGCCGGAGCGCTTCGTGTCAGCCGCATTCCTGAATGCCATTGTTGGACTTTCCGTGACACATCGGCGAGGTTGGCCTCGAGGCCTTGCGCGGCCACGAATCTCTCAGTGCGGTGCTCACTGACGAACGCTGGCACGCATTCTTCGAATTTTCTCTGGCGGGGCTTGCGGGATTGCTTCTGGGGGTGCTTGTGGTATTTAGCGAGAGGCGTTGGCGCCGAAAATCCTAAAGAACAAACGGAGAAGTGGTTTCCCCTACTTGATTTGCACCAGTTCGCCCGCCGGTTCCGCAGCTGGAACTGCAAGCACGGGGTGCTGTGGCGACCGCCAGCCATCGAAAATCGAAACCTGGTGCACGCAGGAAACCGTGCAGTGGGGCGCGCAGCCCTTTTCTGTGAGGTATTCGCGGCGCATATCATCACGGCTGTAAGTTGCGAGCGGCACTCCGGGATAGCCGCGCTGCTGCGAGCAGTAGTGCACCAGCCCGTCTTCGCAGATGTAGAGATAGCGCGCACCCGCGCGGCAGCGCCATTCGTTGGGCTTGCCTTCCGCAATGTTGTCCTGGAAAGCGTTGACGCGCGTGAAGCTGCGCTTCTCCCACGATTTCATCTCGTTGTAAACGAGGCGCTCTTCGTCATTGAGCGCCTGCACTTGGCCGCTGCCATCGTGAATAATTCCGATGGTCGAGCTGAATCCGAGCTCGACAGCCCGCCTGCCGATGGTGAGCGCGTCCTGCGGATGTGAGATGCCGCTGCCCACCACGGAATTGATGTTCACGTGAAACTCCGCATGTTCGGCGAGCAGTTGCAGCTTCCTGTCGAGAACTTTCAGACTCTTCTTTGAGACGTCGTCGGGATTGACGTTGTCGATGGAAATCTGCAGCCATTCCAGTCCGGCGCGGTTGAGGCGCTGAATTCGTTCTGCCACCAGCAGATAGCCGTTGGTGATAAGGCCGGCGATCATGCCATTCGCGCGAATCCGCCGGATTACATCATCGAGTTCAGGATGCAGCAGCGGCTCACCGCCGGAAATTGTGACCACCGCCGTACCCAGCGCGCCCAGCTTGTCGATTCGGCGAAACATTTCTTCCGCGGACACGGGCTTCGAGAAATCGTCGAACTCGTTGCAGTAGGTGCAGGCAAGGTTGCAGCGGCGAACGGGGATGATGTGCGCCAGCAGGGGATGGTCAGTCGACGCCAGCGCGCGCGCGGCCATGGAAACTCCACGGAGGTTGCGGTGGAGCGCTTTGGCGCGTCGGCGCAGGGCTGTGAGGGCTGACGGCATGGATTGAATACTCTTATTACAGCATGGATGCGGGGGGAATGCAGTTCTCCCCGCAGCGTTCGGCGGATTTTGAGGGGCGAATGGAACAAATAGGCCGGTGTGCGCACGTTTCGATAGTGGGTCGGCAAGATGACCCACTACACGCGTTGCAAAATCGCTTCGCAGCGAGCATAATTCGCCATCGAGGAGGTGTCGAGTATGTTCAAAGTTTGGGGTATATCTCTCGTCCTCGCGTTGCTCGCACTCAGCACCACTGACACGTCGCAGCCAGACTGGGCTCTGAATGCGACCACCATCGAGGCTTGCAGTTGCCCGATGTTCTGTCAGTGCTACTTCAACACCAAACCTGCCGCCCACCATGAACACGGCACGGCAGCCCACTATTGCCAATTCAACAATGCCTACAAGGTGAACCACGGGCACTATGGTTCGGTCAATCTCGACGGTGCGAAGTTCTGGATCACCGGCGACCTGGGGGGCGATTTTTCGCAGGGAAAAACCGACTGGGCGCTGGTTACCTTTGACAAGGCCATGACCAAGGAACAGCAGAGTGCTCTGGGGGCGATTCTGCCGAACGTCTTCCCCGTAAAATGGAACTCATTCCAGACTGCGGTGGGGAACATTGACACTTGGGAATTCAACAAGGATGAAGCACACGCCACGATTGATGGCGGAAAAACTGCAGAAGTTAAGCTGCACCGTTTCCCAGGAAATACTGATGATCCGGTTGTGATCCACAACTTGAAATATTGGGGGACCCCTCGAAACGACGGTTTTGTCATGATGCCGAATGATGTCGAGACCTATAAGACAGGGCCAAAACCATTCGAGTACAAAGGAACCAACGGGTTCATGCTCACGCTCGATATGGCTTCCACGGATCTAAAACCATAGATTCACTAACATTCAATGACCGGGACCGAAGGCCATAACTGTCTTTTCGGCCTCGTCTCTTCCCGTAGTGATCTCACCCAAGGTTCTTCTAGTCTCCGACATGCGCCTTAATTCTCCACAGCCTTGCGCAGAGCGGCTCGGGCTAGCAGGCGCGTGGAATCCAGGGTGGGCAGCGGCGAACTTTCCGGCGTGACCAGCAGCGGAATTTCAGTGCAGCCTAGCACGACCGCGTCGCAGCCTTCGTCTTTGAGGGCGCGGATTACTTCCACGTAGTAGGCTAGCGAGCGCGGCAGGAACCGGGCGTTGACCAGTTCGTCCATGATGATCCGGTCGAGGTGAGCGCGCTGCTCGGCTCCGGGGATGCGCTGCTCGATTCCGGCGGCCTGAAGCGCGTCGCGGTAGACCGGCCCTTCCATCAGATACCGCGTGCCGAGGACAGCGATGCGCTTGAAATGGCGGCGCTGCGCCTCTTTCGCAACTTCTCTGGCAATGTGCAGCCAGGGGCGTGGCGAGCGGTGCTCGACTAGATCGAAGGCCTGGTGGATGGTGTTGTCGGGGCAGATGAGAAAGTCTGCCCCGGCCCGGGCTAACTTCTCCGCCGACGACAGCATGAGTTCAGCCACTCCGACCCAGTCGTTCGCGCGAACGCAATGCATGTACTTCGTCAGGGAATGCGAGTGGAGTGAGACTTCGGGATGGTCATGTTCACCGAGCATCTTCGCGCCTTCGAGCGAGATCGTGCGGTAGCAGAGTGCGGCTCCTTCGGTGCTGCAGGCGACGATGCCGATCTGGAGGGACACGGGTCAGTTCTTACTTCTCAGTTCTCAGGGTACGCAAACTGCCGATCATGAAGATTCCTTACGCGCATTCTTTGCTTTCGTCCATGCTACCTGCAACAAAACACAAGTGACCAGGGCCAGCAGGACATCCGCCAGCTGAGGATAGGCCGGCCAAATCGCCTGCGGGATGCCGAAATACCAGGCTGCCGCTGCCGCGACAGTTGCGATTAGAGAGATTTGTAAGGTCTTCATGGCCAGTACCTCGGGATTAACTAACAGGAGCCACCAGCAGCCGCCAGCAGACGCATCACCGGGCCACAGCGGCGTCGAACAGATTCAGGAACTCGAGTTTCTTTTCCGCGGGCAGGAACGACGCCTCGAAAGAGTTGCGGGCGAGTTCCCGCAGGTGCTCGTCAGTAAACCCGAAAGTCTGCTGAGCCAGCTGGTACTCGCGCGCCAGGGTGGTCGAGAACATGGCGGGGTCGTCGGTGTTCAGCGTGATCATGATGCCATGATCGAAGTAGCTCTTCGCCGGATGGTCGTTGAGGTTGGGGCAGAGTCCGGTACGCTGGTTGCTGGTGAGACAAATTTCCACGGGAACCTGGCGCTGGGCGAGTTCTTCGAGCAGGTCGGCATCATGCATTGCGGTCAGGCCGTGCCCGATACGCTCGGCGCGCAGATTGAGCGCGCCCCAAACGGATTCCGGCGGTCCTGTCTCGCCGGCGTGAGCGGTAAGCCGAAGGCCGTGGTCGGCCGCCCAGGAGTATGCGTCCCGAAAAAGTTCGGGCGGAGCCTTATGCTCGTCACCTCCGATGCCGATGCCGATGACGTCGCGATCGTGGTAGCGCACGGCGAGCTCGAAGACTCTTTGCACGGCTTCGGCGCCGAACTGGCGGACTGCATCGAAAATCCAAAGCAGCGAGATGCCGAAGTCGCGCGCTCCACGGGCCCGGCCGCGATCGAGGCCCTCGAAGACGGCGGCGAAATCCTGATGCCGCCACAGACAGACTCCCACCGAAACATAAACTTCGGCGTGCAGCACGTTTTCTTCTTTCAGGCGCTGCATCAGCCGGTAGGTGATGAGCTCGTAGTCTTCCGGCGTGCGCAGGTGCTCGGTGATGTTCTTGAAGGCGAGCAGGAAGCTGGGGAAATCGGAATAGCGGTAGAGTTGGCTGACCTCGGCGAGGGTGGCGCGTTCGCCGTGGCGTTGCCGGAGTTCGAGCAGCGTGGCCGGATCGATTGCCCCCTCCAGATGCAGATGCAGTTCGGCTTTGGGCAGAAGGCGGAGAAAGCTCGAAGGCGGACGATCAGGCGCGGTGGACATCATTCTGATTGTAGATTCTAGGGGAAAGATTTGCGAGGAGCGAAAAGGTCAATCTCCACGGAGACACGGAGGAAGGGGAGAAAAACCGAAACCAACCACTAAGGACACAAAGTTACACGAAGGACTTCTGTTGAGCATTGTTTTCCTGACTGTTAATGGCTCAGAGGCCAACGGCTATTTCTTCGCGAACTCGCTGCGGTGGCGGCTGTAAAAGAAATAGATCAGAAGACCGAGACCAAACCAGATTACGAAGCGAAGCCAGGTGATGATGGTGAGTCCGGTCATGAGGCCGCCGCAGAGGATGATGGAGATCAGCGGAAACCACGGCACGAACGGCACTCGGAAAATACGCTTACGGTCGGGCTGGGTACGGCGCAGAATGATCACCCCCAGCGACACCAGCGCAAACGCAAACAGGGTGCCGATGTTGGAGAGATCGGCGGCGTCTTCGGTGGCGAAAATTGCTCCCGGGATGCCGACCGCGAAGCCCGCGACCCAGGTGGACCAGTGCGGCGTCTTGAACCGGGGATGAATTTTCGAAAAGAACTTCGGGAAGAGTCCGTCGCGCGACATGGCGTACCACACCCGGGCCTGGCCATACTGAAAGACCAAAAGCGACGAGATCATGCCAGTGAGCGCGCCGATCACGATGATGGAACGCGACCAGCGGCTGGCGCCGAGCGCTTGCAGAGCGTAGGCCACGGGAGCTTCAGCAGCAGCACCCGAAATGAAAGTCGTGTATTTCATCATCCCCAGTAGCACGATGGAAACGCCGACGTAGAGAATAGTGCAGACAATCAGGGAGGCGATGATTCCAATGGGCAAATCGCGCTGCGGATTGCGCGATTCCTCTGCCGCGGTTGAAACCGAATCGAAGCCAATGTAGGTGAAGAAGACGATTGCTCCGCCCGTGACGATTCCGCCGAATCCGGAAGGCGCGAAGGGCTTCCAGTTGCCAGGGTTCACCAGCGCGCCGCCCACGATGAGAAACACTAGAATGGCGCCGATCTTGACGGCGACCATGATGTTGTTGGCTTTAGCCGATTCGCGGATGCCGCGCACCAGAAGAACGGTCAGAATGAAAATGATCAGGAAGGCGGGAATGTTGAAGTAAGAGCCCGTCCAGTGGCCGGATTCCCAGACGGGCGTCGACCATTTGTCCGGCAAATTAATGCCGAATGAAGCGAGCTGCGATTTGGTGTAGGCGCTGAAGCCGATAGCCACAACGACGTTGCTGACCACGTATTCGAGGATGAGGTCCCAGCCGATAATCCAGGCAAAAATCTCGCCCAGTGTCGCATAGGAGTACGTGTAAGCGCTGCCGGCGATCGGAATCATCGAGGCCAGTTCAGCGTAGCAGAGCCCCGCGAAGCTACACGCGAGGGCGACGAGAAAAAACGAAATTGCGATGGAAGGACCCGCCGGCGGGCGTCCGTGCATTAGAACATGCGCGGTTCCACCGCCGCGCAGGAAGTTTACGACGATGTCCAGCACCTGCGCGTGGAGGATCGAAGGCGCCTGAAAATATTCTCCAGCGGCGGCAGTGCCGGTCAGCACGAAGATGCCGGAACCGATGACGGCGCCAATGCCCAGCGCCGTCAGCGACCAGGGGCCTAGAGTCTTCTGAAGGCGCTGCGCTGGAGCCTCGGATTCCGAGATAAGCTTATCGATGGACTTGCAGCAGAAAAGCTGGTTGTCGGAGGTGCGGACAGTGTCTCCAGGGTCGGGGGTTGATTGTGACAAGAGGTGCTATCTCCTGAAAAAAACAAGCCTTTCGCCATTAGCACTTAGCATTTAGCCGGTTGGCCTCCTTCCAGACGCTGGGAGGATCCCCGGCTGAACGCCAAGTGCCTATTGCCAATTTGCCGCCGTTACCGCTTCGCCTGTCCGCGCGCCAGCTTCTTGACCTTGCGCTTTTTCGAGCCGCGGGCGTAATCGCGGGCCTTGAGCGGCTTTTCCGCCTTGCGCTTCTTGCGGGCGGTGCGTTTGGCTTTCTTGCGTTCTTCCTTAGTCAGGTTCGATGTGCTTGGCATGAATGCTTTCTTCGAGAAATTTGTAATTTGATAATTGGGCAATTTCGTAATTTGAGACCGCTAAATTACCAAATTACCCGATTACAAAATTACCGATTGGGGTTAAGCCCGTTCAAGTTGGGCGTACTTCTCCACCAGCTTCTTCAAGCCGAAGCGAGGGAATTGTAC
>JBAVAV010000271.1:0-7920 GCA_049585895.1 Candidatus Sulfotelmatobacter sp.
GTCTCGGAACCGCATTTCAAACACGGCCGCCGCGAGCACGAAAATCTTGAAGGGCATGGGTGGCGGCAGCATCCCCGGAAACATCAGCGCCCAGAATTCGTGCCGCTCAAACGAGCGGTGGATCTTCAAAAAGCGCTCTTCTGAAATCCGCTTGCGCAGCACTTTTTCTCCGCCCAAATAGCCCAAAATGTACAGAGGAATGCTGCCCAGCGCGGAGCCTGCGCAGGCCAGGATCACATACAGCAGGAAATGCCTGCGGTCGTTGTAGACGTAGGCCGCGACCATTGCGTCCACCGGCATGCCCAGCAGGGCTGAATCGGCAAACGCGATGGCAAACACGCCCCAGATCCCGAGCGGCGCGAGCAGCGCCCAGACCCAGGCGCTGTAGCGCGCCAGAATGTGCCCAATTGTCTTCAAGTGAAGTTCAAGTGTATGTGAAAGCAGCAGTCAGAAGTGCACGCTCCATTGATTCTCGATCCCGTAGTCGGTCCGGGATGCTCGATGCGCTCGAATTTTCGATGGGAGAGGCATTCGTCAAATCCGTCGAAGAGCGGCGCTTTAGCGCGGCGTGAACCCTTAAGCCGACCGCGTGCTTTTAGTCCCGGGTGCCGGGAGCGGCGAGTGTTCGGTCTTTCCATCCAGCAATCCCAGCGCGTGCGGAAGCAATCCCACGACTGCTTCGAGCGATTCAACCGCGCCTGCCGGACTCCCCGGAAGATTCAGGATGAGCGCCCTGCCGCGAACTCCGCATACGCCCCGGCTCAATACCGCAAACGAAGTCTGTTTCGCTCCCTCACTTCGCATGCGCTCGGCCACGCCTTCGAGCAAGCGGCCGCAAACTGCACGCGTCGCTTCCGGAGTCACGTCGCGGGGCGCAATCCCGGTTCCTCCCGTGGTCACAATCAAGCGCACTTCTTGCGCCAGGCGCATCAGCAGGTCTTGGAGTTTGCTTTGGTCGTCGGAAACGATTTCGCAGGCCGCCACGCCGAAGCCATGGTTCTTCAGCGATTTCGCGACCGCCGGCCCGGAAAGATCCTGACGTTCTCCGCGGGCGCAAGAATCGCTGACGGTGACCACTGCGGCCGCGAAGGCCGCCCGCACCGGCACGTCAGGTATCGAGGAGGACATCTTCCTCCTCTTCCTTTCCGCGGTTGCTGCCTCCGCCAGTGCTGGCGGCGCCGCTGGTGGGGGAGGCGGAGGCCGCGCTTGCCACCTCGCTGCTCTCGGCACCGGCATCGCGTTGCGCTTCGTCTAGCAGGCGCAGCCCTTCCATCAACAATCCCTGAGTGTTCAGTTGAGTGCTTTGCCGGTCCGTCTTGCCGTCGAAGTTGAGTTCGAAGTTCCCGTCCGGCCAGCGCAGCACCTTGAACACGGCATCATCGCCCACCAGCGATCCATACGTGGCGTGCTTGACCTGCCCTTCGGCAAAAAACACCTCGCATCGTTCGCCCTTGTTACGCAGGGTGAGCTGGCAGCTCTTGCGGCCCATCTCGAGCGACTGCATCAAGTCGATGACATTCATCTGGGAAAGGTTTCCGCGCACCACGCCGTCGGAGGGCGCGGTCTTGGCCAATTTCTCGAGCGCGATACGGTCGATGGTCCGCTTGATGCGGCGGGTCGCTTCCTTCAGAAAGAATGGTTTCTCCAGGTAATCGTCGGCGGCATCTTGCGGAGACAGGCGCTCCGCGATGTCGGCTTTCGCGGCCATCAGAATGGCGGAAAAATTCGCCGTCGCTGGCCGGCTCTTCAGCTTTTCGATGAGCTGGTGCCCATCCATACCTGGCATGTGGAAGTCGGCGACCAGCAAGTCGGGCGGATTGTCGACCGCCTTGAGCAGGGCATCCGCCGGGTCGTTGGTCGAAATTACTTCGGCGAGCGGAGTGAGCGCCTGGCGCAGCATCCCCAAAACCATAGGATTGTCGTCCACCAGCAGCAATTTAACCTGGTTGGCCATCGCTCAACTCTTCGTCTGTCTCCGGTACTCGCCGCTCTTACCGCCGCTCTTCCGCTCCAACACAATCTCCCGAATCTCAATTCCCTTTCCCGCCGACTTCAGCATGTCAAAAATCGTGAGGGCGGAAACGGCCACCGCGACCAGCGCTTCCATCTCCACGCCGGTTTCGGCCGTGGTGGCAACTTTGGAGGTCATCGCGACGCCATTCTCGCACAGGCGCATCTCAACATCAACGAAGGACAACGGCAGAGGATGGCACATGGGAATCAGATCCGCAGTGCGCTTGGCAGCCATGATTCCCGCCACCCGCGCCACTTCGAGTGGATCGCCCTTGGGATTTCTCGGCAACGCTTTCATCGCCGATGGTTTTATAGCCACGAAGGCGCTGGCTTCGGCCTCCCGCCGGGTGGGTACTTTGCCGGACACGTCGACCATGTGGGCGCGACCAGCGCGATCATAATGGGAGAGCTTATTCGGCATGAGAAGCTCTATCTTACATGCACGCGAGAGGCGAAGAACTTTTCAGCGACGAAATTGGGGCAACCGCCGCTAGCACATCATCACTGCTGCCCATTCACCTGCGGGAATAGACCCGCAATCTGGTGGAATCACGATGTAGCAATTCGCTCGGGCCGTGGCTGCGATGTCGCCCGATCCCTGCCAGGGGATGAGTTCCACGCAGGAGTTCTCGAACTCGCCGGAAAGAATCGCGGGAAGAAAGCGCTGGAGACCAGTCTTGACGTGAATTGCGGCTTTCAGGCGGGCGTGTACGAAGACGAGGTTGCGCGGCGACATGCCGGCGAGGGCTTCCAAGATGGGCCGTGCGAAAAGTTCGAACGTAACCATGGTGGAGACAGGGTTGCCGGGAAGTCCGAAGAAATATTTGTGCTCTGGCGATGAAGCCGCTTCTAAGCCGGCGCTGAGTTTGTTAAACAAAATGCCTGCCCCGCACCCGACGCGACCAAATACAACCGGCCGGCCGGGCTGGATTTTCGCTCCGGTGAAGAAGAATTCGGCGCGCATCTCTGACAGCACCTGTTCCACCAGATCGTAGCGGCCCATGGAAACGCCGCCGGTCATGAGCAGCAGTTCCGATTGCAATCCTTCTTCGATCCGCCGGCGCAACTGACGAGGCTCGTCGGGCGCTACCGGGAGCAGCAGCGGCTGGCCGCCGGCTTGCTGAATTTGCGCAGCCAAGGAATAGCTGTTGGAGTTGCGAATCTGCGTCGGGCCTGGAGCCGAATCGATATCGACGATCTCATCGCCGGTTGTAAGAACCGCGACGCCAGGGCGAAGAAATACCTCAACCCGTGATTTTCCCACCGACGCTGCCAGCGCGATTGCGGCGTGGTTGAGCTGTGCGCCCGGCGCAAGCAAGAGGCCGCTGCGTCTGCCCTCGGCCCCCTGGGCGACTACGTTTTCGCCATGCTCGACTCCTCTCGTGATTTCGACATACCGCCCTTCCTGCGCGGTGTATTCCACCATCACAACTGCGTCCGCGCCGAGTGGGACCGGGGCCCCGGTCATGATGGCAACGGCTTCGCCGCGATCGAGCTTCAAGGGGACATCGCTGGCGTGAACTCCCGCCTTGATTTCTCCGATGACCTGCAGTTTCGCTGGGAGCTGAGCCGCATCGGCGGCGTGTATGGCATAGCCATCGCGCGTGGAGCGCGAAAACGGCGGAATGTCACGATCGGCGACGATAGGCTCGGCGAGAATGCGACCAGAGGCGTTCAGCAGGGGTACGGATTCCTTGCCCCGCGGCTTCATCTGGGCCGCGCGGTCTTCGACAACGCGGCGGGCGTCTTCGAAGCTCAGAACCCGGGATTGATTTGGGGCAGCCGCCAGCATGGAACGATGATAGAGGATGGGCAGCATCTTGGGGCGACGGGGTCAAGTTCAGCGAAGCGAACTCCTGGCGGAGCATGGGAGTCAGCAGAAAGATATGGGGCTTTCGCTGCGCTCAGGATATCGAGATACCGAGCCGTAACTCTCAGGAATATGCGCCTACCGTGCGGGCCAGTTCCTGGCCCAGGACGTTGGGATTACTGGCGAAAGAGACGCCGGTTTCGAGATCGACGATGCGGTCGCGCACCAGTTGGGCAATCTCGCCGTCGAAATGCTGCATGCCTTCGGATGCGCCCGCCTTTATGGCATCGAGCAAGGTCTTGCCGTCGCGCTCACTTTTCTCGATGCATTCGCGGGTGCGGGTATTGGACTTGAGGATTTCGAACACTGGAACGCGGCCACCGCGATCGGTCCTGGGCAGCAGACGCTGACAAATGATAAAGCGGAATGACTTGGCAAGACGCTCGCGCACGGCCTGTTGTTCGGGCGGAGAGAACGAACTGATAATGCGCTCCACGGTTTTAGAAGCGTCCACGGTGTTGAGGGTGGAAAGAACCAGGTGGCCGGTCTCTGCGGCCTCGAGGACGATCTCGATGGTTTCCCGATCGCGCAGGTCTCCGACCATAATGACTTTTGGCGCCTGCCGCAGGGCGGAGCGCAAAGCGTGAGGAAAGCTGGGCGTATCGCTGTGCAGTTCGCGCTGATGAACGGTGCAGCCCTTGTGGTTGTGCAGAAACTCGATAGGATCTTCGATGGTGACGATGTGGTAGCACTTCTCGCGGTTGATACAGTCCAGCAGCACGGCGAGTGTCGATGATTTGCCCGATCCAGCGGGCCCGGCAACCAGAACGATGCCATCGCGAAGCCTGGCAACATCGGTCAACTGCTCGGGCAGACGGAGCGACACGAAATCCGGAATGGCCGTTGGAATCACCCGAATGACCACAGCGCAACTGCCGCGCTGGATGAAGACGTTGACCCGGAAGCGGGCCACACCGGGCAGTCCGTAAGAAATATCACAGGAGCCGTATTCCCGCAGGCTGTTGATAGCCTGTTTGTTATCGCCGATCAGATCGGCAGACAAATGGCGAGTATCGTCGGCGGTGAGCGAAGTGAGCCCTGGTACCTGCACGGGGATGAGTTGGCCGTAGACCTGCACCTGCGGAGGACGTCCGGGAGAGAAGATCAAGTCGCTGATTTTTTCCGCCGCTCCCAGCATGGCGGTCAGCAACGCTGGGGTAGGCAGCTTGCCGGCGGCGGAATACCCTTCCAGAGAAATCGAGATCGGGGCAATGCCTGGTGCTGACATTCTATCCTCGGAGGAAACAAATTCACCGTGCCACGGAAGGGAAACAGAGGAGACCTGATGCTTCACTCTACCCCCTTCGAGGAGGGAGGGTGAGAACAGCAAGTGCATTGGCCTTTGGTAACGTGGGGTGAATTTGGATGCGGAAGATAGTTGCCGATCTTCGCCAAATTTCAAGTCAGAGTTGGCGCGGCTTATAGAGGAGCAAATTGGGCGGCTAGAGGCCAGCCGCCCGCAAGGTGCGAAAGCCATTCACGATCGCGAACTACTTTTTTGCGGGCGCCTTCTTCTTGCCGAAGCCGGTCTCAATAGTTGCGCCGATGCTGGCCAGCATTTGCTTGGCGGCGTCAGCATAGGTGCCCGTGGGCTGCAGTTCGAGATATTTCTGGAAAGCCTCCGCTGTGCCGGGGGGCGCCACCATCTTATCGCCCTGCAGCGTGGCCTTGCCGATGAGGTTGACGCCTTTCCAGTAGTAGGCGTCGGCGCGGTTGGGGTCGGCTGCTATGACCTTGTCAAACGCTGCGATCGCGTCATCCACTTTGCCGGTATTGGTGAGAACCGCGCCGGTATTGAAGTAGTACTGCGCGGCATGTGAGGGATCGCCCTGAGCCGCCAGAGCGTAGGTCTTGATGGCGTCGTCGGTTTTGCCAGCCTTGGCATAAGCCTCGGCCAGATTGTTGTAATAGGCGGCAAGACTTGCGGCAGCGTTGGGATCTTTGTCGTTGGTAACGCCTTGTTTTAGCTGGACAGCTTTCTGGTAGGCCTGCACAGCAGAATCCAGACGCTTCTGCTTCTCCGCCGCATCAGTCTGCTTGGGGACCGACAGGCGATATGCGTCGCCCAGTTTGAACCAGATGAGGTCGCGCGTCGCATCCATCTGGTTGGCTTCGTTCAGGTCAGCGATCGCCGTGTCGTAATCGCCCGAGTCGGAGGCCGCCTTGGCGGCAGCAAGTTTTTCATTGAGAGACTTGATGGTGTTGACTTCCTTCTTTTGCTTCTCCTGCGCTTCCTGCTGAGCCTTGAGCTGCTCTGGAGTTAGACCTTGCCCCTTGGCAGTTTCCTCGGCTTGCTTCTTCATGTCGAAATCGAGCGTGTTCTCATCCAACGCGACTTGGAACTTGTTGAAATGAAAGAATTCCTTGTTCGCTTTGGCATCGTCGGCGTTCTTGTACAGCGTAACGAGATAGGCGCCGGGTGCAATGCCCAGGGAGAAGTACTCACCCTTCTTGTTGGTCTTGAGACTGTACTTCACCCCATTGTCCAGATTGGCGTACAGCACTATGCCGTCGACGATGGGATTGCCCTGGACGTCTTTGCAGACGCCTTTTACGGTTCCCGACGCCTGGGCAAAAAGCGGAGGCCCACACAATCCCAGCAGCAAAAGAATAGGTCCGAGAATTGCAACATGCTTTTTCATGGTTGGCCTCCTGGGCGAATTCACAACGCTAAGTTCTGCCTACCGCGGTAGCATACGGAATGGGATCTCTCGCGCCCGCCGCCTCGAACGCCCGCAAGCGAAGCATACAACTATCGCACACTCCACAGGCTAGATCCTGACGGCTGTAGCATGACCAAGTTAAATCGAAGGGCGCACCCAATTCAAGGCCGAGGCGCACGATCTGGGATTTTTTCATGCCGATCAATGGGGTAACGACTTCAATGGTTCCCTCTTTCGTTCCCTGTTTGATGACCTGGTTGAACGCTTGATAATAGGCGAGCCGGCAATCGGGGTAACCAGAACTGTCCTGTTCTACGGCGCCGATGTAGATCTTTTCGGCGCCCAGCACCTCCGCCCAGCTCACCGCGACCGCCAGAAAATGTGCGTTGCGGAAGGGAACATAGGTCACTGGGATATTGTGGCCGATGGCTTGCGCTTCCGGCACCGCGATGGTTTCATCGGTTAGGGCCGAGCCGCCGATGGACTGCAGCGCCTCGTTGCGAACCGCTAGTCTGTGGCTAATCCGGAGGCGCTCGCAGATAGCCAGAAATGAGTCGTGCTCTCGTTCTTGCGTGCGCTGCCCGTAACTCACATGCAAGGCCGCAGCCTTGTGATCACGCGCGGCCAAGGCTGCGCAGACGCAGGAATCCATCCCGCCGCTGAGCAGGACGACTGCGCGGGATTGGTCACCCGGGTTCGTCAATGGTTTACCGGCCTCACGCGAATCTGGGATTTCTGTCCAGGTGCTGCTATACACCTTTCACCGCGGGGTCCCAGATGAATTTGTGCAATTGCAGGCTCAAGCGCGCGGGTGTGTTGTCGGCAATCATCCACTCGGCAAGTTCCTGCGGATCGAGCAGGCAATGCGAGCTGTCACGCGCGCCGGTCGCTTCTTTGCGGAATGCGGGGGACAACAGGACGGCATTTACGCGTTGAGTCAAATGATGAGCCCGGGTGAAGTTCAGGGCAAACTCGTAGTCGTAGCGGTCGCTTAGGACAAACTTTACCTCGTCGTGCGGCGTTAGCGTGTTCAGATTCTCCAAGCGAAAAGTGTCTGGTTCGCTGGAGTGCGGACACTTTACGTCGACGATTTTGACTACGCCCGCCGGAACCCGCTCCAATGGACGCTCGCCGCTGGTCTCAAGCAGAACGCGATATCCGTCATCCAGAAGCTGCTGCATGAAGGGCACGACCTCGCGCTCCTGCAGCATGGGCTCTCCGCCGGTGATTTCAACCAGGCCACCTTCCGGGCTGAGGCGCTTCACCTCTCGCCATATTTCTTCGCTCGCCATTTTCTGGCCGCCCGCAAAGGTGTACTCACTGTCGCACCAGGAACAGCGCAGGTTGCATCCCGTAAGTCGCACGAAAATACAC
>JBAVAV010000272.1:0-11299 GCA_049585895.1 Candidatus Sulfotelmatobacter sp.
CTTCGGCAAGCTCAGGGCAGGCTCTCACGCGGCTGAAGTACGCCGCGTTTCGGATGACGCCCCCCAGGAGAATGAATTCAATCTGAGCCACTACCCTCCTCTTGGTCTCGTTGACTTGGTCCAAAAAAAAGGCGCGGCCTGTGGGCCGCGCCTTTTCCTAAAGCTTTATCTTATTTATCTATTATAGCACATTTAGAGGGGTAACTGTGACATTTTTGCAAATTTATTTTCCTAGTGTTGTGAGCCACTTAGGCAAAATCGGGTGGGGTTTGCCTCTTGACAAGATTTCGGGCGAAGTGCGCAACGGTGGTTCTTGAGGATGGATACCGTCGTTTCCCGCTCGGCATTTCTTGGCTGCTGCAAGACAGCAGGTCCCTCCGCTCCACGGTCGCTGGCGCTCCCGTTCCGGTCGGGATGACAGTTGTAAGAGTGAGTAAGTCAACGAAGACCCACTCAACCTGGCTCGGGGCAAGCCGCTGAACCGACACTCTTCCACGGTTGCCCCGGTTCCCTGCATACTGGAACCATGGCAACCGAGAGTGTTGTGCTGACGGGAAGGCACATTCGTCTGGAGCCGCTGAACCATTGCCACATAGACGGCCTGGCAGCCGCAGCGGCGGCCGACCCTTCTCTCTATCGGTGGACTCCCGTGCCGCAGGGGAAGGTCGAGGCCAGCAGTTACGTCGACACTGCGCTGGCGTGGCGGGACGCGGGCAGCGCCGTGCCGTTTGCGATTGTCCGACTGGCGTCGTCAGGGATGGAGGAAGACGGCGTCGTGGGGTCGACGCGCTTTTGGAACCTGGAGCGATGGGCGTGGCCGCGGGAGCATCCGCGGCATGGGCGGCATGAACCTGACGCTTGCGAGATCGGGTATACGTGGCTGTCCGGCCCGGCGATCCGGACGGCAGCCAACACCGAGGCCAAGCTGCTCATGCTGACGCACGCCTTCGAAACCTGGCAGGCGCTGCGGGTCTGCTTTCACACGGACGCGCGCAATCAGCGTTCACGCGCCGCGCTGGAACGCATCGGCGGGAGGTTCGAAGGGATTCTCCGGGCCCATCGCATTGCCGCGGACTACGTCGCGCGCGACTCGGCGCGCTTTTCGATCGTGGCGGCGGAGTGGCCGGCGGTGAAGCAGCGGCTGAGCCAGATTCTGGGTCAGCGGGGCTGACGCTTCATATTCTTCAGACGGTGCCGCATCGGGCTGCGGGAAGCGCTCTAGTGCTCGAATGGAGCCGTTTTGCAGTTTGTACTGCTGGAATACATTCGCAAAGGGGCGTAGACTGCGAAGTTCACTTGACGTCCACGGGCGCGGAAGTCGCCGGGCGAGAAACAGCCTTGGCGGTGGTGGCTCAATTTGAATTTTTCGGCCTATCGTTCGGGGTCATCCTGAGTGCAGCCGTCTTTTAGGCGGAACGAAGGATCTCCCACTGGCCGTATCGAAGGGAGATCCCTCACGCGGCTGAAGTACGCCGCGTTTCGGGATGACGCCTCCCAGGAGAATGAATTCAAACTGAGCCACTAGCGCTTTGGCGGTAACAGTCGTTTGAGGCAGCATTCATGAACGCGAGAAATCCTTCCCGGAAGACCGGCCTGCGGCTGAAGGCGCAGTTGATGTCGGCGTCGGAGATTGAGCGCACGCTGGTGCGCCTGGCTTACGAGATTGTTGAGAAAAACGGTGGCGCGGAAAGACTGGTGCTGGTGGGGATCCGACGCCGGGGTGTGCCCATCGCCGAGCGTTTGGGCAAGATCATTGCGCGTATTGAGAACGCTGAGGTTCCGGTCGGAACGCTGGATATTACTTTTTATCGCGACGATCTTTCGACACTTGGTCCCAAGCCTGTGGTACAGGAAAAAGAGATTGGGTTCTCGATTGAAGACAAGAATATTGTCTTGGTTGACGACGTTCTGTTTACGGGCCGAACCACGCGGGCTGCGCTGGACGCGCTTTTTGCGCAGGGCCGGCCGCGGCGGGTGCAGCTTTGCGTGCTGATTGACCGCGGGCATCGTGAGATTCCGGTGGAGGCCAGTTTCGTGGGACGCAACATTCAGACTACTGCCGACGAGGTGATCGAGGTCAAGCTGACCGAGGTTGACGGTGCGGAGAAAGTCTTGCTGATGGAGAAGTAGGGCACCGGGACGACTCGTCGGAATTGTTGGCGTGGCCGGTGGAGGCGGAGATCCTTCGCTTCGCCTGAAAAGCGGCTACGCTCAGGATGACGCCCTAGATAAGATTCACGATTGCGCTCATAAAGTTAAGGAGAAAAGCGCCCTTGAAAAAACTTAAGGACGGTGGATTTGATCCACCGTCCTCTTGTTTTTCTGCGGCAATCGGTTAGGCGATCTTGGTGCAGACCGCTTTGGTTTGGGTGTAGAGGCTGAGCGCGTCGTGGCCCATCTCGCGACCCCAGCCTGACTGCTTGTAGCCGCCGAAAGGCAGAGCGGCGTCGAAGATGTTGTAGCAGTTGATCCAGACCGTGCCGGCGCGCAACCCTTCGGCCACGCGGTGGGCTTTGCCGATGTCGCGTGTCCAAACGGCGGCGGCCAGGCCATATTCGCTGTCGTTGGCGCGCGGCAGAATTTCCTCCGGGTCGTCGAAGGGCATGGCGGTTACCACCGGCCCGAAGATTTCTTCCCGGACTACTTTCATGTCTTCGCGCGTGTTAATCAGCACAGTCGGCTCGACAAAATATCCCTTGTTGCCTTTCTTGTGCCCGCCCACCACCGCTTTTGCGCCTTCCGAGAGACCCGATTCCATGTATCCGCACACGCGGTTCATTTGCTCCTCGGAAACCAGCGGGCCCATGCTCGATTCCGGATCGAGTCCCGAGCCCACATTGATCTTCTTGGCCTCAGCGGCCACGCCTTCTATCACGCGGTCGAACACGGACTTTTCGACGTACAAACGGGAACCGGCGCAGCAGCACTGGCCCTGGTTAAAGAAGATCGCGCTCGCGGAGCCGGGGATGGCGGCGTCGAGATCGGCGTCTTTGAAGACGACGTTCGGCGATTTGCCGCCCAGCTCCAGAGAAACTTTCTTCAGATTTCCGGTGGCGGCATGAACGATCAGTTTGCCAACCTCGGTCGAGCCGGTGAAGGCAATTTTGTCGACATCGGGGTGAGCGGCCAAGGCCGCGCCAGCGGTCTCGCCGTAGCCGGGAACGACGTTGACGACGCCTTCGGGAAAGCCGGCCTGCATGACCAGTTCCCCCAGCCGCAGAGCGGAGAGCGGCGTTTGCTCGGCGGGCTTCAGCACCACGGTACAGCCGGAGGCAAGAGCCGGCCCCAGTTTCCAGGCGGCCATGAGCAGCGGGAAGTTCCAGGGAATGATTTGCCCGGCCACGCCCACCGGCTCACGCAACGTGTAGGCCAGATATTTCGCGCCCGGGGTGTAAGGCACCGAGATTGGGATGGTGTTGCCCTCGATCTTGGTGGCCCAGCCTGCCATGTAGCGAAACAGATCGACCGCAAGCGGGACGTCGGCAGCCCTGGCAATGACGAGAGGCTTACCGTTGTCCAGACTCTCCAGATAGGCGAACTCCTCGGTATGCTCTTCGAGCAGGTCGGCGAGCTTCCAGATGAGGCGGCCGCGCTCGGAAGCTGTCATCTTCCTCCACGGGCCTTGGTCGAATGCCTTGCGGGCAGCGCGTACGGCCGCTTCGATATCCTGGCGATCACCCTCCGCAACCTGGGCGAGAATTTCGCCGGTGGCGGGGTTGTAAGTGGGAAAAGTCTTGCCGGAAGCGGAATTCACCCACTTGCCATTGATTAGCATCTTGCGAGGTTTGTCGACGAACTCCGCGACTTGCGGATGAATTTGCGGGGAAACTGCGATACCCATACGTCCTCCTTGGGGAATCAGAGAAGATCGAGAATCTGCATGACGAGAAGCCTATGATGCCAGACGGCCGAAGATGACGAGAGTATGCTAGCTCCGAGCCGGGACAAAAGCAATCGCCAACCGGTGGAATCCAAGTCCTCGGCAGTGGGTCAATTTGCCGAATCTAAACCACAAAGGGCACGAAGTCACACGAAGGAAGCCATTGAGACTAAGAACCTTCGTGATACTTCCTGCCCTTCGTGGTTCATTGGTTTTTCTCTTCTGCGTGAAAGTGACCCACTACCAAGGCCTCTTTGTAGTTGTGGCTCCCTCTGCCAGCCCCGGCTAGAAAATCCACGGAGTGACGCGGCCAAGGTTTACAATGGCGCACGATTTCGCCGCTTCACGGCGACGCTTTCTCATGCGCAAGAAGACATTGCCGGCTGGCGTTGTGCAGAAACTGATGCGATCCGCGAAAAGCGCCATGAAGAACGCGCATGCGCCCTACTCGCATTTCCGCGTGGGAGCGGCGATCTTGCTGACGAACGGTAAGGTCTTCTCCGGCTGCAATGTGGAGAACGCCTCGTACGGCATGACCAACTGCGCGGAGAGGACGGCCATCTTCTCCGCTGTGGCGCAGCTTGGACCGAAGATTGAGATTCGTGCGGTCGCGGTCGCCAACGCCCAAGGAGTTGCTTGTGCGCCCTGCGGCGCCTGCCGCCAGGTCATCTACGAATTTGGACCCGACGCCACGATTTATTTCCAGCGCGCTACGGGACTGAAGCAGGCCCATATTACCGAACTTCTCCCGGAAGGGTTCCGCCTCCCGTGAGCAAACCCGCAGCTTCCGCGAAGAACGTTTCTGTCCAGAAATCTCGCGCCGAGAACTTTCGCGCCATCGACGTGATCCGCAAGAAACGCGATGGCGTGGAGCTGTCGGCGAGCGAGATTGAGTCTCTGGTGAATGCCTATACGCGGGATGAAATTCCTGACTACCAGGTTTCGGCCTGGCTAATGGCGGTGGTGCTCCGTGGAATGACGCGGGCAGAGACTGCCGCGCTCACGGACGCGATGCTGCACTCTGGCGAGGTTCTGGATCTTTCCTCTCTAGTCTTCCGGAAGGTCGACAAGCATTCCACGGGCGGAGTGGGCGATAAGACTTCGTTGGTTCTGGCGCCGGTTGTGGCCGCTGCCGGGGTTGTGGTTCCGATGATCAGCGGGCGCGGCCTGGGACATACCGGTGGAACTTTGGACAAGCTGGAGGCGATACCCGGGTTCAACGTGAATCTTTCCATCTCGCAATTTCGCCACGTGCTGGAAACTTGCGGCTGCGCGATGATCGGCCAGACGGCCGAGATTGCTCCCGCGGATCGGAAACTCTACGCGCTACGCGACGTGACCGGGACGGTGGAGAGTCCGTACCTGATTTGCGCGTCGATCATGAGCAAGAAGCTGGCCGAGGGCATTGATGCTCTGGTGCTAGATGTTAAGACGGGTTCCGGCGCCTTCATGAAGACCGAGGAAGACGCGGCCTTTCTCGCCGAACTGATGGTGGAAACCGGCGAGCGCATGGGCAAGCAGATGGTGGCGCTGATCACGGACATGGATCAGCCGCTGGGCAATATGATCGGGAATGCGCTGGAGGTGGTCGAAGTCCTGGAAGTCTTGCGTGGCGGCGGGCCGGAGGATTTGCGGGTGCTCTGCCACGAACTGGCGGGGTGGATGCTCTATCTCGGCGGGGTTACTGCAACGATCGCGGACGGGAGGCGGCTCAGCGAGAAACTGATCGCGTCCGGCAAGGCCTTGGAAACGTTCCGACGAATGGTGGAACTGCAAGGCGGAGATGCGCGAGCGGTGGACGATGTAAAGAGACTGCCCCAAGCTCAACACAAGATGGAAGTCTGCAGCGCACGAGCTGGATACATCGCGGCGCTGCAGTGCGAGCAGATTGGGACGGCCTGCGTGATTCTAGGCGGAGGACGCGAGCGCAAGGAAGATGCGGTCGATCCAGCCGTAGGAATCGTGCTGCATAAAAAAGTTGGCGAACGGGTTGCTTCTGGCGAGCCGCTGGCGACGATTTACTACAATGCGGAAGCGCGCGCGATCCGCGCGAGGCAGTTGCTAGAGGCGAGCTGCCGGATTGCGGACGCGCCGCCGGGCGAAACGAGACCCTTGATCCATCGCGTAATCGGGCGCAAGACCGAGAAGTCTCGGGAGAAAAACTGAATGGGACGCTTTACCGGAATTCTCGGGCTTTTGACGATGCTGGGGCTGGCTTACGCATTCTCCACCAACCGCCGGGCGATTCGCCTGAAGACTATTGCCTGGGGTCTGGGCTTGCAGTTGGTTTTCGCAGTCTTCGTGCTCCGAATGGACGCCGGCCGAATCGCGTTCCAGAAAGCCGGAGATGCGGTTACGAAGCTGCTGAGCTACTCCTACGCGGGATCGCACTTCGTCTTCGGCGATTTGGCCAAGCCGGGGTCGCAATTGGGCTATTTTGCCTTTGGCGTGCTGCCCACCGTCATCTTCATCGCAGCTTTCTTTGCGGTGCTCTATCACTTCGGAATCATGCAGATCATCATCAGAATTTTTGCCTGGGTTATGACGCGTGTAATGGGCGCAAGCGGCGCGGAATCACTCAACGTAGCGGCCAGCATCTTTATGGGACAAACGGAAGCCCCGCTGACCATCCGGCCGTTTCTGCCCGATCTGACGCGCTCGGAACTTATGACCGTCATGACCAGCGGCATGGCCCACGTTTCAGGCGGAATCATGGCCGCGTACATTTCGTTCGGGATCGATCCGAAACACCTGCTGAGCGCGGTGATTATGACGGCCCCCGGCACGCTCTTAATGGCGAAGATGCTGGTGCCGGAAACAGAGGAGCCTCGAACCGCCGGCCGCGTCGTGATGAGCGAAGAGGAAGAAGAGGCCGAAAAAGAAGAAAATCTGCTGGGTGCAATCGCGCGCGGAACCACCGACGGCCTGCACCTCGCGCTTAACATTGCGGCCATGCTGATTTCATTTCTGGCGCTGATCGCGCTGGCGGACGGCATTCTTGGCGGAATTCACCACTGGCTCTCTTGGTTTCCTGAGTCTCTGGAGAAGATTTTCGGCGCCATCTTCGCACCGGTGGCCTGGGTGATCGGCGTTCCGTGGCGTGACTGCGGGCTGATTGGCACACTGCTTGGCACACGCATGGCGCTGAATGAGTTGGTGGCCTTTTCCATGCTGGGCCCGCAGAGGGCTATGCTCGATCCGCGTTCGTTCACCATTGCCACGTTCGCGCTTTGCGGTTTCGCGAACCTGAGTTCCATCGGCATTCAGATCGGCGGCATCGGAGCACTGGCGCCCAACAAGAAGAGCGAACTGGCGCGGTTGGGTGTTCGCGCCATGCTGGCGGGAACCATGGCGAACCTGATGTCGGCTTCGATCGCGGGCATGCTGCTATAGCAATGCTTTTCTCCCATAGGCGCGGTCATCCCGTCGCTTTCACGGCAACTCCTGGGAACCTTTAGAATCTTTTCGTGAACCTGGACGACACGATCGTCGCCATCGCCACGCCTCCCGGGCGCGGGGGCGTTGGTGTGGTTCGCATCGCAGGGCCGAACGCACGAGTGATTGTGGCCCCAATGCTGCGCCTCAAGCACGACCTGGAACCCGGCCGGGCCTTATTTGGCGAGCTGATCGAGTCGCGCGAAATGAGCACTGCTGTAGGAGCAGTGAAAGCCGGAGCGAGTCTTGGCATCTCCGAAATACACGGTGATGCGAGAAATGAAGTTCCCGATGTATCTGGGACCGTGGCGCGTGTAGGGGAGCCCGCGCAACACGAGCCTTTAAATGCTCAGCGTATCGACGAAGTCGTGGTTACGTATTTCTCTAAACCTTATTCCTACACTACCGAAGACATCGTTGAAATTTCCGCCCACGGATCTCCGGTTGTGCTGCGTCATATCGTCGAGCTTTGTGTTGCTGCCGGCGCGCGGCTTGCCGAGCCCGGCGAGTTCACCATGCGCGCGTTCTTGAATGGGCGCATCGATCTTACGCAGGCTGAAGCGGTCCGCGATCTGATCGAGGCACAGACTCTCTACCAGGCCAGAGTAGCAGCCCAGCAACTCGAGGGCGCGCTTTCCCGCCGGATGCAGCCCATCAAGCAAGAGCTCGTAGAACTCATCGCGCTGCTCGAAGCCGGCATCGACTTTGCCGAAGATGACGTTTCCGTACTGCCAGACGCACCGATTCTCCTACGCATCGACAGAGTGCGCGCCCCACTTCAGCAACTTGCCGCCAGTTTTGCCTACGGCAAGATCGTGCACGATGGATTCACGCTCGCCATCGTCGGTCGGCCGAACGTGGGCAAGTCGAGTGTGTTCAATCGCCTTGTCGAGCGGGAGCGCGCCATCGTCACCGCCGCACCGGGCACGACCCGCGATCTGGTCACCGAGACGGTCGCCATCGGCGGCATCCCGATCAAGCTGGTGGATACGGCAGGCATTCGCCACGCGCTTGATGAGGCGGAGTCTATTGGCATTCGCAAGTCTTTAGAGGCCCTGGCCGACGCCGACCTCGTGCTGGTCGTGCTGGACGCCTCCCAGCGCGCCACATTGGAAGATGACGAACTTCTCGGACACGCGCAAAGCCGTCCAACCATCGTGGTGGGAAACAAGTGCGACGTGGGGCGCAGTGGCCAGTGGTCAGGAGCCAGTGGCCAGTACCCGAGGGTTCAGACATCTGCGCTGACGGGCGAGGGCATCCCCGAATTGCGTGGCGAAATCCTACGCTGCGTCTCCGGTGAGGCTGGGGCGCAGGGCGAGACCGGGTTTCTGACCAACGTCCGCCATCAAGGCCTGGTGCGCGATTCGCTGGTCGCGCTTGAGGCAGCGACCAATGCCGTGGCCGGCAAGGTGCCCCACGAAATGCTGCTGCTTGATCTCTACAGTGCGTTGCGTCCGCTCGACGCCATTACGGGGACTACAACCGCCGATGACATCCTGAACCTGATCTTCAGCACGTTCTGCATCGGCAAGTAAGGCGCAGCTACTATCGACACGTCGCAACCCAACCCGGAAACCCTTACCAAAGTGTCTGGCGGATTTCATGGTTCGCTGCTAAATTCGGTTGCAGTTGCGGGGGTGCGTCAATGTCCCTTGTCATCAAGCTCGAGGATGATCTCGGCGAACGCAGCGAGTGGGTTCTACTGCATGGTGTGATCCCGGTGCGCGGCGAGCGCGATTTTCCGCTCTTGCGCGGCGTAGATGCGTACGGAAAAACCATATTCAATCACTTGCAGATGGAGAGCTTTCTCGAGGAATGGGAGCGGGTCCGCGATCGCGCCCGCGACGAAACTCAGCGCGATGCCTGGGAGAAAGTCAAAGACCTGGCCCGGGCCTGCCAGCAGGACCGCGACCTTTATTTGCGCTTCGTAGGGAATTAAGATCTCTTTTCCGGCGGGCGCCAACCGGCGACGGCTGGATTATTTCGATAAAGCTGCAAGGGCTTCCCGGAACATGGCGTCGAACGATCCGGTCCTCACGTTTTTAGCCACGGCATTCAGGGCTCTCTCGACAGCCACCCGTTGGTAGCCCAAGTTTTCCAGAGCCGACAAAACGTCTTCCTCAGTGGCATCGTGTGCGGGCCTTGCCGACGCGGCAACCGCAGCTTCCGGCAGCTTGTCGCGAAGCTCCAATACCATGCGCTCGGCAGTTTTTTTCCCAACGCCCGGGATGCGCGTGAGCCGCGCCAAGTCGTTCCCGCGAATCGCGGCCGACAATTCGTCCGCAGCCATCCCGCTCAGGATCGTAATTGCGAGCCTGGGGCCGATCCCGCTCACCAGGATCAGCTTTTCGAAGAGCTTTTTTTCAGATGGTTGCAGGAATCCGTAGAGCGCCAGCACGTCTTCGCGCACCTGCGTGTAGGTGTGCAATGCGACCTCCGACCCCACGGGGGGCAGGCCGGAGAATGTAGGCACGCTGATATTGACTTCGTAGCCGACGCCGCCGGTTTCCACGATAACCTGGTTGGGGTGCTTGGCTAACAAGGTCCCACGAAGATGGGCAATCATGCTCAGCTCATTGTAGCTGCAGAGATGCGGGCTGGCGGAAGATAGCGGAGTTCCGCAACCTGGGTATCAAGATTCAGGCAATACGTTCCAGAAACGAAATCGTGACGGCGCAGGAGACTTCTCTTTCCTCGCTTCTGGAGCTGTTGGAAGTTCCATCAGCGAGCGGGCAACCGAGCAAAACGGCAGGGCCGACCCCCTGCCGTTCGCACTAAAATCCTAATTTCCCTTTACTTCCTGTTGACCGCTTTCTTGAGCTCGGCGCCTGGTGTAAACTTCGCAACCTTGCGGGCAGCGATCTTGATAGTGGCGCCAGTTTGCGGATTGCGCCCGTTCCGCGCTTTTCTCTGTGAAACCGAGAAGGTGCCGAAACCTATCAGTGCCACCCGATCCCCTTTCCGCAATGAAGCAGTGACGCTATCCACGGTGGTGTCAATCGCTGTTGTAGCCTGCGCTTTGCTGATGTGGCAAGCGCCTGCGATCTTGTCAACCAGATCGGCTTTATTCATAGTTTCTCCTCGCAGGTTTCTTTGTTGCCCAGCACACGCCGGGAGGTATTAAGTAAGGTGGCTGAGTTGGGAAACCTGACGGCTGTATTCTCCTCTCTCCGTGGCGAATGTCAACTGTGAAAATCCGCGCCGGAAGCCTGTTTCACAACATCGCCCGTTAAGTTGGGGCCTTGGGAGCGCTTTTTGCACAGGATTCCGGGCAACGGCAATGGATTGCGGGGGGAACATCCTCCCGTTTTGGCTCCCGCCGGTTTTCCTCGGTTCTGCACAATCCTGACCGCTCCTTCACAGGTTGTACACAGGCAGGCCGCGTTTGGCACTTGCGGGAATTCTCCTTCTGGTGCAAAGTCAGAAGCAAAGCGAAATCCCTTAGATTGGAACGAATGTCAGAGGTTACTCAAGCCTCCGCGCCGGTCTGCCCTCTGTGCGAAGGCACGGGTTGGAAGACAGTCACTGCCAGGGTGGATGCGCCCCAAGACCGGCGCGTAGCGCGCTGCGACTGCCAGTTGCGGGAGCGGACGAAGTCTTTGCTGGCGGCGGCGCGCATTCCGCGGCGCTATGAGCATTGCGAACTGGCCAACTACGATACCGATTTCCCCGGCGCGCACAGCTCCCTGGCCGAGGCTCACTTCCTTGCCGCCGGTTTTGCGCAGAGGTACGACCCGCGCGCCGGCGAAAAGGGACTTCTGATAACGGGCACAATCGGCACCGGCAAGACTCATCTTGCCGTCGGGATCTTGAAAGATCTGATCTTAATCAGGGGCGTGCCATGCCTTTTTTATGACTATCGGGAGTTACTGAAAGAAATCCAGAATTCCTACAACGACTCGGTCAAGACCACGGAGCTGGATGTGCTGCGGCCGGTCTTTGAAACTGAAGTTCTTATTCTCGACGAACTCGGTGCTGTGAAGC
>JBAVAV010000273.1:0-3751 GCA_049585895.1 Candidatus Sulfotelmatobacter sp.
GCGCTGACGCTGTCATCGCTTAATGGCTGCGCAGCCGGAGCTGCCTCTGCCGCGCGCGCCGCGGCCGGCTTGACGCATTCATAGGTTGCGAACGAGGCCACCAGTGCCAGCGCTAGCGCCGGGACCGCGAGCCGCGTCCAATTGAAGTTGCTATATTTCGTAAACCACATTTTTAGATTCATGACCAAACTTCCTTTCTTGAGTTGTAGAACTAATTCGTTAGTTACTTAAATCAACATCTTGCGTTAAGTTCCCTGCTCTGACTCCTAAGTTTTTCTGGGAATGGTCTTGATGGAATTACCAGCCGGCTGCTGAAAGCTGATTCTCCACACGTTGATCTGATACACAGGCCGGCGATTCGAGCCATACTCACGGCCCTGGACAACTACAAACACCGCCTCGGTCGACACTACAGGCGATGCCGGGAAGCTCGCGAGTTGCATCAGATCTTCAGCGCCGAGTTCGGAACCCGCTTGCTCGATAATAAAAGCGCTTTCAAAGAGCACAGGACTGCGGAAAGGCGGAGTGACATTGGCCGGCTTGCTTTTGGTCGGCACTATCCGAGCGCGCAGAACCGGAGCTGGGGCCTTCCACGCGACCGCCTGCGGAGCCGGAGCGGCTGTCGAAACGCGCCCCTCAGTGATCCGGCTGGATAAAACATTCGACGCGATCACCGGCACCGCTGCGCGGACCGGCGCACTATCCTGGAACACAACCAGCCTCGGCGACATCGAGACCCAGGCAGCGCATGCAATCGCAAATCCCGCTACCAGCGATACGGCGGGTTTCCAAACGTGCTTCGTTCCAACGGGGCGGTTCCCATCCAGAATCTGCGCCACGCGCAACGATGTCTGCCGCATTCGTCCGACGGCCGCCTGTGCAAGGGCCACGCTACGCCGAAAAAAGCTCTTCTCGGCCAAGTGGGCCAGGCATTCCGCATAAGCCCGGGGGCTGGCGGTTTCCGCCAGGACGGCATCGTCGCAAGCCATTTCGCGCTCGAGACACACCTTCTTCTCAATCCACCAGACCGCGGGATGGAAAAAAAACAACGCCTTCACGATCTGCTGCGCGAGATTGGTCCAGTCGTCCCAGCGGCGGAGGTGCGCGAGTTCGTGCAACAAAACCTGATTCAACTCTGCGGCGGACAGCTCCTGCATCAGCCAACGTGGAAGCACAACTAAGGGCTTCACAAAACCGATGGCCGTCGGAATCTGCACCCGGTCGGAAAGGCAGAGAGCCACCGGCCTTGTCCCTTGGTTGCGCGCCAGCGTTTCGCGCAGGCCAGTATCCAAAGAATTGGGATTTACACTGACGCAGCTCCGGCGCAGCGCGCGCAGATGCACTAAACCTGCTCCGACCCGTAAAAGTGCCCACCCGGCTATCGCGGCCCATGCTGCAAGTAAAAAGAGCGCCCACGAACCAGGCAGCACAATCGCCGGCCCGTTCGCGAGGGTACCCGCGGGAATTTTCCCGGCGTGCAACCACCAGGCGCCGCTCAACACGGGCAACGCGGCGATGGCAATGAGGGCTGAAAACCATACCGCAAATCGCGTGCCTGAGTTCCGCAGCCGCGACCCCCGCAATACCATTGCTGCGAAGAGAGTGATCAACGTGCCTTCGATCAGGCAGTCCACAATTCGCGCGGCCAACAGCTGCGCGACCGCATTCCAGTCGAAGGCTGTTGTCATCAAGGTCACTTGCTCCCCTCCAGGAGCTGTCGCAAGCGTTCCAGCTCTTCGGCGTCGATGCCCTTTTCTTCCAGAATGTTTAGCACCAGCAAATCGTGAGAGTTCCCAAAGAAACGGCTGACCAGATGCCGCACCTCGAAGCGGGTCGCATCTTTCCTGCCGACCTGCGGGCTGAAGACGTGCGCACGCTTGTCTTTCAGGTGCTTCACATACCCCTTCTTTTCCAAAATACGAACGATCGTGAGGATGGAGTTGTAAGCTAACGCCGGTCTCGCCGGCAGTGCCTCGAGAACCTCATGAACGGTCGCCGAGCCCCTCTGCCAGAGCACGTTCATAATGCGCAATTCGGCTTCCGTCAGGGTTGCGGACCGGTTACGGGGCAAATCATCCTCCTCGTTAGAATCACGTCGTTATCGTCGTTATTAATGAGACGTGGCAGAGCCAAAAAGGTCAACTAATTTGTTAGTTGCCGGATAAAGTCGCGGAGTTGCCCGTGGGGATCGGCGGGTTACTTGGGAATTGGCGGTCGATATGGCCGAGCAACTGAAGGCTTAGCGAATAATGCCTCAAGGCCGGGCAAGTCGGGAGAATCTTGGCTGCCCCCCAGGGATTCGAACCCCGATAACCTGCTCCAGAGGCAGGTGTCCTAGCCGTTGAACGAGGGGGCAGCAATAGGATTGGAGCCAGCTTCGCCAACCTGACTTGATTCTATGGGTGGGGGCGAGGCGCGGTCAACATGCTCGCTGTGGGCTTGGCGACGCGCTAAAATCAGCTTTTGGCCCGCGAGAAAGGTAGATCCCATGGTCACAACGTTCGAGAATCTTGCCGTCCCTGCCGACTACACCGAAACCGCGCGCCGGCCGCTCGCCGCCGAACAGTGCGCCCTGATCGTCATCGACATTCAAGACAAACTGCTGCCCCCGATTTTCCAGAAAGAGCAACTGGTGCAGAATTCTCAGCTGCTGATCCGCGCCGCGGGAATTCTCAAAATTCCCGCGCTGGTGACCACGCAATACTCGAAGGGGCTGGGTGGAACGGTCCCGGAGATCTCTTCCCTGCTGCCGGAGACGCCGGCCATCGACAAGCAACTGTTTTCCTGCTTTGGCAGCGACGTCTTCTGCGCCTTGCTCAAGCGCCTGCCCGGCAACCGCAACACGGTTTTGCTATGCGGCATGGAGAGCCATATTTGTGTAGCGCAAACGGCGCTGGCCGCCCTGCGCGACGGTTACGTGGTGCACGTAGCCTCGGACGCCGTCAGTTCACGCACGGAATGGAATTGGAAGATTGGTCTGGAGCGGATGCGGGCCGCGGGCGCGGTGATTTCTTCGACCGAGATGATGATTTACGAACTGATGCGGACTTCCGGTTCGCCGGCATTTAAAGAATTGTTGCCGTACTTAAGGGGATAGCGCAGTGCGCAGATCGCAGCCTTGCTGGCCGGATAACTCCTCGAGAACATACTCCTACCCGAAGTCGCGGCGTAAATCCTACGCGGATACCGTATCCTCTTTCTTCTTCACCCGCACCACGGTGATCTTGGCGAAGCCTTCTTCAAATGACGGCGGCTTAAGTTTGGCCGCCATGCGGCGCATCACATCCTCGGGAATCGCGCGGTCCCGGCGCTGGTGACGCTCAATGCAAACCTCCAGCGGAACGTCGAAGAAAATGGCGTGCACCTCGTAGTTGTAGTCTTTGGCCAGCTTGATCCAGTGATGGCGTTCCTGCGGCGTCAGGTTGGTGGCGTCCACATAGTTCATGGGGCGTCGCGCCAGCAGCCGCGCTTTCAGCAGGGAGCGCAAGTTCGAGAAAACGATGTCCTGAAAGCGCTGCTCGCGCACATCGTCGAATAGCAACACCCGCAGCGAATCGCTGGAGAGCGGCACTACGTTATGCCGCTTGAACCAGGAACTCTTGCCCGAGCCGGGAAGACCAATTGCCAGCACCACCGCGCCCCTGGGGGGGCGCTGATTCGCGGCCGGGGCCTGCGGCAATCTTGGCGCCTTGAGCGCCGTCGTGGCGGCGGAAGCCTCGCCGTCAACTTCTGTAGGCTCAGTGGACTCCAC
>JBAVAV010000274.1:0-2191 GCA_049585895.1 Candidatus Sulfotelmatobacter sp.
CTACCGTGCGGCCGAGGATCGCTACCGCGAGGCGCTTCGCTATAAAGACAACGATGCTATTGCGACCATTCGTCTGGCTGTGTGCCTGGAGAAGTTGAATTTGCCGAACGATGCACGCCTTGAATACGAAAGTTATCTGCGAATTCTTCCGCACGGTCCGCAGGCGGAAGAAGCCCAGAAGGCAATTGGCCGTCTGAAGGAATCCACGACCAAGGCGAATGCGAAATAGGAAACCTTAGCCCTTGACGGTAGCGATGCTGGATCGAAGTGACGCGCCGGAATCAAACAGCCCGGCCCTTGATTGCGCTATTTCTCCACCCGGATAAACTCGCCGGTCGAAGCGTTCACCGCAACTGTCAGCTTGGCCGTCTCACGGCTGTCCCCGTAGATAACATGCCATACGAGTTCGTTGGTGTTATGGTTCCAGTCGCAGACGTAGTTGACGATGGTGGAGGGTTCCTTTTCCAGCAGCTTGTCGCCGCCATGTTTTTGCGCCACGGCAAAGGCCTGGTCGGTATCAATTTTGAGGAAGGCGACATCAAAGATTTGGGTAGAGGCGTTGCCGGGATTATAGGTGTCTTCCGTGCCGGGGGAGACCCCGCGCGTGGGAGCGTCCGGTGCGGCGCTACCCGACCAAACGTAGGGCTTGGCCGAACGCTGCAAGGGAGACGCGAAAGCGGAATGCCACACCGCCACCTTGCCATCCCGTCCGCTCCCCTCATTGGTGGCCGTAGATTCGATACGGAAGGGCTTGGCGTCAGCCGCCCAGCCGCGCGCAGCGATGTAAGCCTTCTGGAAGCCGGAACGGCCGGTAAGAAGTTCCGGGGGCTTGGGCGCCGGCTTTACGGACTCCGCAGGTTTCGCCGGCCCCGCATTGCAACCGGCCAGCAGGGACAGCATCGTTAAACTGAAGATCATCACCGCGACGGCGACGAGCCTGGTTGGCCAACATGCGACAGCGGTCCTGTTTGTCTGGCTGATGTCCCGCTTCTTCATAGCTGCCTTCCTGTTGTAACGTGGGGAGGTTTTAATAGCCGCGCAACATTCTAACCGAAGGGCGCAGAATGCGAGAGATGGCAGGATGGATTCCCGCCTCGAAGAGTTGCAACAACTTCTGGCCGCCGCAGTGAGCGGGATGTCAAGCGCAGAGTTGAGCTGTCACCCGCCGGACAAGTGGTGCGCCGCGGAGGTGCTGGAGCATCTCTATTTAACCTACACGGGCACGATCAAGGGATTTGAGAAAGTCGTTGCAGCCGGCAGGCCGCTGGCGTCGCAAGCTTCGATCGGACAGCGCTGGCGGACGTTGCTGGTTCTGGAATTCGGACACTTGCCATTCGGGAGAACCGCGCCGGCGACCACGCGTCCGCGAGGTTTGCCGGCCGAGCAGGTAAGAGCCGAGGTCGCGCTCAAGATTGTGGGGATAGATGAGATCATCGCGCAGTGTGAACAGCGTTTCGGCCGCGACACGAAATTGCTGGATCATCCAATCCTGGGCCCATTGACCGCCGGGCAGTGGAGGAAGTTCCACCTGGTGCACGGACGGCACCACGCGAAGCAGATTCGCAAGCTGCGGGACCAGGCCACGTGAAACGGAGCGGTGAACTGAGGGAAGGTCAAGTTCAAAGAGAACGCCGGCCAATAGGCCGGCGATTTTTCTTTAGCTATTCAGCGGACCGAAATCCCTCCCGCGGCAGGCCCGTGATTCAGCCTCTACGGTTCGCGCATGGCGGCGGGGACGCCGGCCTTGCGCGCTTCTTCCTGCAGGTCATCCAGCTTCTGTTTGGCATCTTCGATCGCTTTTTGCTTGTCGGCGATTTTCTGCTTGTAGTCCGCGTCCTGCTTGTCCCACTGGGCGGAATTGCGCAGGCGGTTGCCTACGTCGGCGTACATCGCGGCAGCCCGGATCTGGTATTCGCGCTGCAGAACGTCGAATTCGCGACTCGCCAGGTCAATTTGTTCCCTTTGCGCGGTGATCCGTTGTTGCCACTCTTTCCATTCGGCTTGCTTCTTGGCCTGGTCCTCTTCGGGCGGAGCGGCAGGCTTGGCGGCAGCCGGGGGAGCAGCGGCGGTGGCTGCAGCGGCGGTGGCTGGCGCGCTCTCGCCGGCCGCGGGCGCAGGATTGGCGCTATTTTCCGCCGGCGGCGCGCCGACGACGGAGAGCTTATCGTCCTTGGGAAGGTTATCGTTATCG
>JBAVAV010000275.1:0-2486 GCA_049585895.1 Candidatus Sulfotelmatobacter sp.
GTATTCTCAATCGCGATTGCTGCCGTCGTGCTCGGCGAAATCATGCGCCCACTGCAGATTGTCGGAATTGCCTTTGTGCTCGCAGCCATCACCGTCGTGCAAATGCCGGATCGCGTGATCGAACCCATCGAGTAGCCGGATTGCCCGCCGACCGTGCCGGTGATAACCTGAAACCGGTTGCAAAGAGCGGGAGTAGTTCAGCGGTAGAACGCCAGCTTCCCAAGCTGGATGTCACGGGTTCGATCCCCGTCTCCCGCTCCAATATTCGAACAGTTTAGCTTGGTCTTCATTTCTCTTGTGTGCTCAAAAGTGTTCAGAATCTTTTGAGATTTCACTGCACCCTCTGCCTGGGCTCGCCGCCCATGACGTCATTCGTTATTTACCAGCTTTCGCACACTCTCTGGAACCGTCTGGGTGTACTCGTTGAAGGTGGTGGTGATGTCGCTGTGGCGTAAGTGTGCCAACTTCTTTGTGCGATGCCAGACATAGCAATCTCCAGCAAGGTGATATCCTTAAAGAGTCTGTTTCACATCTCTCCGCCGCGCCCTTAGGGCGTCGGTCTCTTGTGCAATCGATGAACGGCAACGTTCTACACAGGAGGCCGTCAATGGCTGACCCCGACAATTCTCCATCTACCCAGCACCTGAGATTCCCAGACTGGCAGAGCGAATACGAATCGGCACTCCTCGAAGTTGATCCGCAAAAGCTGCCGGAGCGAGTGAGAGCCGCCGAAGCCGCTATCTTTCTGCGGCAGCAAGCTCTGGTTCAAAGTCCCGACGGACATGCGGAGCGCGAGGCTATTGAAGATGCTATGCGCACACTGCGGGTTATCAAACGGACAAGCTGAACTATCCCGACTGGAACAAAAAAGAGCAGCCGATTACGGGGTTCGCGCATCAAAGCGTTAGATTTGAGAACGCCATGCCTAAGAAGCGCGTGCAGCTTGTGGATGACAACGCCGTGGTCCGCGCCGCGGTACGCCGCCTTTTCGACTCCCAGCCAGAGTTCGAAGTTTGTGGAGAAGCAGAAAACGGGCGTGAGGCTGTCGAGAAAGCCGAAAACCTCAAGCCAGACTTGATCGTCTTGGACCTGGCGATGCCATTGATGAACGGGCTAGAGGCAGTGCCACTGCTGAGAAAGGTGCTGCCCAACGTGCGGATGATATTGTTCACAGGCCACGACGGTCCCGAAGTGAACCGGCTGTCACGTGAGGCCGGGATACAAGCGGTGGTTCCTAAAAGTCAGGCCGCAGACAAACTAAACGCACAAGCGCACGCACTGGTGGCGTGACGCCAGCTTTTCTGACAACAGGGTACATCACTACTCCCCTCGCTACCCGCAGGGAACAAGGAATTGGCCTGTATTTCTAACAAACCATCCCCTCTAGAACCTCCAAACGAATGCTTAGGCGCATCTCAGCTGCGCGTGGCAGGTGTACTGGAGTGCCTGATGCCGACTGATTACGATGAAGAGAGATGGGTCGAGATTTACAAGAAGGCTATTCTGGAATTGGAGCATGCGAAGATGACAGGCCGGATCGGAGACGCTCGGATCGAGCTTGCAGCACGCATAGAGAAACTGCGCGATGTTCCTGGCCTTCACGCCGCAGAGATCCAAGCGATTGATGACGCATACCGAACCCTCCAACGTCTGGAAGGCGAGGAGGAACGATACGCTGCCCAAGAGAAACGCCGTGTCATCGAGGAAGCGCTGCACAACCTGCGCTCGATTGAGCCCAAGATTCAGAAGCTAAAATAATTCGCCCCGCGCGCGTCGCTTGATTGCAATGTGCGCTTTCGGGCTTGGTCCGAGCGTGCTTTCAGTGCGTAGACGTCATACCCAAACTGTGCCCCCCTTACCACCGGCGGGCCATTTACCTGCTCGTGCGGCCGAGCTTAGCCTGCATGCAACCCACCCCAGAGGTCAGCGCGATGAAGGACATTGTTCGATGCCCCAATTGTGTTTCAGGTCTTGAGTTTCGGCCGATGGTCGCCCATGTGGACGGCAGGTACATTTGCGACAAGTGCGGCCATACGGCACGTCCCGGCGATGCGGCGTACCAGTGTCGCTGCCTCAGATGTTTACGGTTGGTGAACTCGTCAGTGGCCGGTTGAACGGTTTCCGCCCTTAGCGGGGGTGCGTTCCTATCGTGGACCGAGGGGCGTACACTCCGGATCATGCTCTTTATGGTCGTCGAGCGCTTCAAACACGGCGATGCTGGGCCCATTGGTAAACGAGCCAGGCTTAGTGGTCGAATGTTGCCCGAGGGCGTCACCTACCACGAGGGCTGGGTCGATTCGACGGGCACTCGCTGTTTCCAGGTCATGGAAACACTGCATGCGGAATTGTTGAACACTTGGGTCAGTGACTGGAAAGACCTAATCGACTTCGAAATAGTTCCCGTCTTCACCTCTGCTGACTTCTGGGCTAAGAAGCACCTCGAATTTGCTTCGGCATATATTCTAACTCCAGCGATTCCCTAACTC
>JBAVAV010000276.1:0-2451 GCA_049585895.1 Candidatus Sulfotelmatobacter sp.
CCGGCGGGGTTGTTCTTCTGCCCGTGCAGCGCGGCGCCCATCCCACTGAAATGGTCGGCGGAGGCAAACAAGGTACTCTGTACCTGGTGAATCGCGACAACATGGGTGGTTACAACCCGGCCGGCGATAGCCAGATCATCCAGTCCATCGTCGGCGCCTCCACAGGTGAACTCGATAGCGTGCCTGCCTACTGGAACGGCAAGGTTTACATCAGTGGGAACAACGACTACATCAAAGCGTTCTCTCTTTCCAACGGCCTGCTTTCCCCGACCCCAACTTCGCAAACATCTGTGCAATTCAACCAGTTTGGCCCCGGCGCAGTTTCCATCTCATCCAACGGAAGATTGGCGATCGGCATTGTTTGGGCGCTGCTCCACAGCAATGCAACTTCTATTTTGTATGCCTTTGACGCCAGCAATCTCGCCACCGAGTTGTATGACTCCCGTCAGGCCACGGCAGGGCGCGATTCGATATTAGGAGTTCCTCAATTTGTCACGCCGACGGTAGCCAATGGGAAAGTCTACGTAGGTGGTACGAACTTGTTTTACGTTTACGGACTGCTGCCATCGCTGGTCCCGGCCGCGGGTAACAATCAGTCCGGTTATCTGGGCACCACCCTCCCTGTGCCATTAGAGGTGGAGGCCCTCGACGCCTACACCCGCAAGCCCATCCCCAATATTTCTCTCACCTGTAAAGACGGGGGTGCGCGGGGGACGTTCGGCAGTTCGCTAATCGTCACCAACGCCCAGGGCCAGGCGTCCACCACTTACACCCTGCCCAGTGATCCCGTCAGCATCACCATCACTTGTTCCGCTACGGGATTTATTTCCGGTACTTTCTCGGAAACTTCGATTCCCGGTCCGCCTACCAGCATCCTCATTACTGGCGGCAACAATCAAACCGGACCAGTGTCAACGCAGTTGCCCACGGCTCTGAGCGTCAAGGTCCAGGATGCGCACAGTTACGGGGTGAACGGGGTGACCGTCGCATTCAGCGACGGCGGCGCAGGAGGACGCTTCTCCACTCCTTCGCCGGTTACCTCTGGCAAAGGACAGGCCAGCACGAATTACACAACCCCCAGCGCCACCGGAGTGGTCCACATTACGGCGACGGTTTCCGGACTCACTCCGGTCACATTCAACGTTACCGTAAATTAATCGCAAGCCAATGCGCGTACATGGATGGAATGAG
This sequence comes from Candidatus Sulfotelmatobacter sp., assembly GCA_049585895.1. Lineage (GTDB taxonomy): Bacteria > Acidobacteriota > Terriglobia > Terriglobales > Acidobacteriaceae > Sulfotelmatobacter. The sequence goes on from JBAVAV010000276.1 coordinate 1,192, forward strand.
TGCAGCGCTTCGCCCTTTGATCTGGCTAACGGCAACTTGCCTTGCCTTGCACGGTGTGCTCGCATCGTTGGCGGCTTCCCTGCTCCTCGCCGCCGCTGACGGCCAAACGAAGCCACAAACCGAGGCTGGCCCGCGCTATCAGTTGGTGGAGCTTCCTCTTCGCCCTTTGTCGATCAGCGGCTCAGGTTGGGTGGCGGGCATAACCTCCGATCGCAAAGCGGCGATTTGGAGCGCGAGCGCAGGCTTGGTCCGCATACCATTGCCTCCTGAGTTTTCCTTTTCTGAAAGCGTCAGCATCAATTCCACGGGAGACGCGGTTGGCTCCGCTTCCACTGCCGACGCCAGCCGGCGAGTGGCTTTTTTATTTCATCGCGGGAAAGTGGTGCTCTTGCCGGGGGAACAGTCCCAGGCTAATTGCATCAATGAAGCCGGCGTAATTGCTGGACAAGCGAAACTTCCCGGCCACAAAGCCGTAAGTCCTGTGCTGTGGAGAGACGGCTCACTGGTCGATCTCAAATTGTGCTGTGCGGGAACTTCCAGGCGCATCAATGCGCAAATGCTGGTTGCCGGAGACACCTACGATCTCGAAGGCCATTATCACGCATTTCTGTGGGACGCTGCGCGCGGACCTCGCCTGATCCAAGTGCCGGGCGAAGAATACAGTTCAGCGCTGGCGCTCAATGATCGCGGAGTGGCGGTTGTGCGCGTCACCCCTTCCGGTCTGTTTCTATACTCCGAGAGCGCAATCGAACCAATCATCATACCCAAAGGGGAACCCCGTTCCAGTAGCCAGGAAGGAGCGATTGTCGGATCCTTCGGCCCTCACCCCGAGGCGCAACGCGCTTTTCTTTGGGATCACGCCCACGGCATGCAGGATTTGAATGCACTCATTCCCGCGAATTCCGGCTGGACGCTGGAGGTGGCCAGCGCCATCGACAATCAAGGAGAGATCGTGGGTTGGGGCGATCACGGCAAAATCGGGAACGCCGGTTTTCTTTTGCGGCCTCTCGCCGAGCAACCTTTTATAATGCGTGCCCCACCCTTCATTTTTTGAAGGATGGGATTCCGCCGCCGCTTGACGGGGATGGGGCGGCTGGCCCAGGCTTTGAGTCCCGCTAACATCACCAAGACATCGGGTTCTATAAAAGGGGATGTCAAGAGAAAACACTTTTCCTCTTTACTTAGAGGAGGGTTTTTTCTGACGTCCAGCCCCTCTGCCGCGGCAAGGGTTTTGTAGGCGAGCTGGAATCGGATTGCGGG
>JBAVAV010000277.1:0-6201 GCA_049585895.1 Candidatus Sulfotelmatobacter sp.
GGGAACCGACCTGCGCGCTGTTTCTACTCTCTCCATTGATCTGAACATCTGAACAAGGATGATCTGGACGAGTTTGATAGGAACGAGTTTGATCGGAACGGGCTTGGGCCGGGATCATCGTGGTCGGAGCGCGAATGACGCTGGGCGGGTGGATCGGAGTGAATCGGAGGATTGCGTGATGGGAAATGGCCGTCGTTCGGGAAACAGTCGGGGTTGGGGCCGGGTTCTCAGCGCCGGGTTGGCGCTGGTTGGGGCCGGCTGCGTAGTGCTTGGGTTAAGCGTCCGCCATCCCGGCCAGAATGCCAGACTCCAGGTTCCCGATTCTTTGATATCAACCGCAATGTCAGCCGGTGACCGCGGCGCGGCAAACTCGAAGCCCGACCTGCACTCGCTTCTGGGTCAGTTGCCCCTGATCTTCGAGCCGAACCAGGGCCAGGCAGCTTCTAACGTGCGGTTTCTTGCCCACGGTGTTGGCTACGGCCTTTTCCTGGATTCCGCGGGAGCCGTGCTGGCCGTCCCTACCGCCTCCTCGACGCATTCAGGAGCATCTTCCGGACTGCGGGCCACCTCGCTCCGCATCAAGCTGGTGGACCCGAACCCACATGCCGTGCTTGCCGGAATCGACACCTTACCTGGGCGCAGCAATTATTTTATCGGCAACGATCCGCGCAAGTGGCACAGCAAGATTCCTCAGTTTGCCGGCGTCCGTTACGAAAAGATCTATCCTGGTATTGACCTGGTTTTCTATGGCAATAGGGGACATCTGGAATACGACTTCCATGTAGCCGCGGGCGCCGATCCCTCGCGCGCAGAAATGGAATTCGAAGGCGCGACCCGGCTTGAACTCAGCCATGGCGACCTGATTCTCGATCGCGGCGTGGACGGCCGTGTTTTGTTCCATGCCCCGCGCATCTACCAGCGTTTCGGAGACCGCGAGCAGGCGGTGTCCGGCAGCTTTATGCTGCGAACCGCCAGCCGCGCAGGCTTCGAGATTGGTGCCTACGACCATTCCCGCGAACTAATTATTGATCCTCTGCCCGAAATCGAGAGCTATTTCGGTGGCAGCGGCGCGCAAACCTTTCCTTCCATCGCCGTCGATCCTTCGGGCGCTTTTATCTATCTCGGAGGTTCCACCACTTCGTCGGCGGGTTTCCCGCTTGCCGGCACGCAAATCGGCCCAGGCGCCAACGTCTTTGTTGCCAAGATCTCTAATACGCTGCCGCCCTCGGTGTCATATATCACCTTCCTGGGCGGTACTGGCGCCGACACTGCTACGGGCCTTGCCGTGGATGGCGCAGGGGATGCTTATTTGGTGGGCAACACTACCTCGACCGACTTCCCCACGACTCAGACCACCGCCTATCAGATTGCGCCAGCGCCCAAGGGCGCCCAATGCACCGTGGCCTGCTCTTCGATTTTTGTAAGCGTGCTGAACCCAACCGGCTCGGCTCCTCCAATCTATTCTTCCTATGTTTCGGGTAACGGCAATGACATCTCCACCGGCATGGCGATCGACACCAAAGGCGACGTGTTCGTCACCGGGACCACTACATCCAACGATCAGCCCAGTATCACCGATCTTTTTCCGGCGACGGAGGCTCCGCCCGCAACCCAAACCGCCTACCAGACGTTTCCCCTGGCGCCGCTCCAGTTTTTCGTCACCAAGGTGAACACCGCGACCGCGGGTACTTCCAGCATTGCCTACTCAACGTACTTCGGCGGAGGCTCGCCCACCACCGCGACCGCAGTGGGCGGTGGCATCGCGGTGGATTCCATCGGCAATATTTATTTCTCAGGCACCACCAACTTCATTTTCACCGGCTCCGGACGTCCCCCAGATTTCCCCATTCTTAACGCCTATCAGCCTTGTCTCGATACGCCGCCTACCACCGTCATAGTGAATCCTGTGACTTGCCCGACCGGCACCAGCACCAATACAGATGCTTTCGGAGCTAAGCTGAATCCCAACGCAACTCCCGGGCAGCAATTGCAGTTCTCCACTTACCTCGGCGGCACCGGCACAGACTCCAGCACCGCGTTGGCCATTGACTCCGGCGCGGCCAACATCTACATCACGGGAACCACCGATTCCGCCGACTTCATCATCCCCACTGGAACGGCCGCGTTCCAATCCACCAACACCTGCGGAACCTGCGCCTATGTGGGCCGCTTCAACAATACGACTTCGTCGGGCACAACTCAGGTCGATGTAGGTCTGACATACTTCTCTTACCTTGGTGGCCAAGTCCTCAACGATGGCGTGACTAATGGCTTGGCGGTTTCGGTCGATACCGCCGGCGGAGCGCTGCTGACTGGTTCGACCACCTCGCCTACGCTGCCCGTAACTGCCGGCGCCCTGCAGAGCACCCTCAACGGCCCGCAGAATGCGTTCTTCGCCCGCATCGACACCACTACGGTCCTGGGCCAGCCTGAGGTCGGTTCCTTCCTCACTTATTTCGGGGGTAATGGCCTCGACCGGGGCACCAGCATCACCATAGACCCCAACACCAACATCTACTTTGCCGGCGACACGACTTCGACCAACCTGCCGACCGAAAATCCGCTGCCGCCGCCCCCGCTTGACGGTACTCCTCACGACTTCTTCGTCAAACTGGGTACGGCCGCCGATTTGTGCATGAACTGCGTGGCTCCAACAGTGGCGGGTTGTACTGCCGGACAAGCTTGCGAAGTTAACGCGGGCAATGACGTCACCATTACCTACACTCTCACTAACAGTGGGCCCGATTTGGCCACCGACATCGTTGTGACCGGGACGGCCCCTCCGACGGGCATTTCCTTCAAGAGCGGTACCGCCACATCGGGAACTTGCACGACGCAGGTGACCAATGGCGGCTTGGCGTGCACTATCAGTTCCCTGCAACCGGGCTCAACCGCGACGGTCGCGTTCACGGTTATAGCCAATGAGGCCGGGAACTTTGAGGTTACCGCCACCGCATCGTCGATCTTCAACAACGATCCCAACCCGAATAACAACACTGTCTCCTCGCCGCCCCTAACGGCGTCCGATTTTGGCGTTAGCGCCAGCCCCAACAGTGAAACCATAGCTGCCGGTCAAACCGCCAGCTACACCGTGACGCTCAACCCCATGCCGGTTTATTCGGCTGGTATTTCGCTAAGCGCAACCGGCATCCCCAACGCCACCACGGCCACCTTCGCCGTCAGTTCACTCACTCCCAATAACAGCCCAGTGTCCACCACTCTCAGCCTGGCCACGACGGCGCGTTTGTCACCTGCCGCCGCCAGTTTGAGACCAGGCAGAGGACATTTCTACGCCTTCTGGCTGGCGATGCCGGGTCTTGCATTATTTGGACTGGGCACCGCAGGCAAACACCGGAGGCGCATTCTCGGCGGATTGTCCTTGTGTGTCCTGTTCGCCTTGGTCCTGCTCCAGCCCGCTTGCAAGGGCAGTACACAGACCACGCCGGTCAGCGGTACTCCCGCCGGTACCTATACCATTACCATCACTACGACTTCCGGGACGCTTACCCACAGCACTCCCATCAGCCTGACTGTGCAGTAGGGTTTGGCGTAGAAGGTTTCCGCTGGCGGGGGACAATGCTGTTTTACTCCTGCCAGAAGTTCTTGTTTTTCCACGTTCGGTGGCGGGCGCTCGGGCTGCTGAAGACCTTTGATTGGTGCGGCGCTCCCAGCGTTGCGATAGATCCCGGCCAGGGATGGCCGGCTAACGTGCTTACGCACCTGCGGAAAGTTTGTGGTGGCTCTTGATCTCCGCGATGCCGTACTGCCGGATCTTGTACAGCATAGCTTTATAGCTTATCTGCAGCAGCGCCGCGGCCTGTTTGCGGTTCCAGTTGGTCTGTTCCAGGGCGCGCTTGATAGCCTCGGCTTCGGCCTCGTCCTTGGCGCTGCGGCCCAGCGACTTCAGTCCTCCCGACGATTCTCCGCCCCTGGTTCCGGAATCGGCACGGGCGCCGCCGTTGCCGTCGTCGCGGGGCTGCAATTCGGCGACCGCCAGCTTTTCATCGCCCAGGATCAAATACCGTTTCAAAAAGTTGTTCAACTCTCTCAAGTTACCCGGCCAGGGATGTCCCTGGCAGGCTTCGAGCATGAGCGGTGAGAGCGGAAGCGGTGGCCGCGCATAACGTTCCGCCATGCGGGTCATGAAATGTTTCAGCAGAATGGGAATCTCTTCCTTGCGCTCGCGCAGCGGCGGCAGTTGCAGCGTAAAGGCGTTCAAACGATAGTAGAGATCCTCCCGCAGCCGTTTGCTGGCCAGCGCTTCCGGAATGTCGATATTGGTCGCCGCCAGGATGCGGACATCGACCTTGATCACCGAGCGGCTGCCCAGCCGCGAAAATTGCTGGTCCTGCAGCACATGAAGCAGCTTCGCTTGCAAGAGCGGCGGCATCTCGCCGATTTCGTCGAGCAGGATTGTGCCTTTATTGCACAACTCGAATTTGCCCGGCTTGGCGTGCGTAGCGCCGGTAAATGCTCCTGGCTCGTAGCCGAACAACTCACTTTCCAGCAGTTCGCCGGGAACGGCCGCGCAATTCACTTTCAGGAAGGTGCGATGCGCCCGCGGCGAAAGCTTGTGAATCAGCCGTGCCAGAACCTCTTTGCCCGTACCGCTTTCCCCCAGCAGCAGCACCGGAATGTCTACATTGGCAACCAACGCCGCCTGCGAGCGGATCTTGCGCATCGCAGGGCTGGCCGCAATGAAGAACACATCGTCGTAGAGCTCTTCGACTTCGCCGCCAAAACTCTCTTTCCCTTGACCCAGGCACTGGTCGAGCACGGTGTCCAGTTCGGCTTTCTGAAAAGGCTTGGTGAGATAGTCGTGGGCGCCCAGCCGCATTGCCTGCACCACCTTGCGCGTGTCGTTGACGCAGGAAAGCATTACGACCTTTACGCCGGGCTTCATCTGGCGCAACTGCTCCAGGGTCTCCAGGCCGTCGATTCCCGGCATGAGCACGTCGAGCAAGACCAGATCCGGTTCCAGACCTTTTTCCACGCAGCGCAAGGCCTCTTCTCCGGTGGACGCGGTTTCCACTTTGTAGTCGTCGACTTCAAGAAGCGTCCGGATATAGCGGAGCATGCCGGGCTCGTCGTCCACCAGCAGAATGTTTGAGAGCTTACTCATCGATGCTTTCCCTTACCGGTTGTGTTCGAGGGTACTTGGTACGGAATTAGGAACGAGAACTTACAGCCCCCGCTCTGATCACTCTCCACCCAGATCTTTCCGCCCATGCCGTTGACCAGGCGGCGGGCAATCGCCAAACCCAGTCCCATTCCTTCCTGGCTTTCATTTGTAGGCAGGCGGAAGAAATCATCGAAGACTTCCAAATGAAACTCGGCGGGAATTCCCGGACCCGTATCAGAGACGCTGACCTTGACCGAGTTGGGCTGCGCCATATTCTGCCGGCGCCGTTCGCCGGCGGCCGCTGGCTCCACAACAGCGCGGCGCTCCCACATGTGCGGCTCGGCGTGCAACCAGACGGTGCCGCCCGCGGGCGTAAATTTAAAGGCATTCTCCAATAGATTCGAAATCACGCGCTCCAGCTTGGGAGAATCAAAGGGAAACGTGGGCAGCTTGTCATTGGCAAGAAAGTAGAGGGGTAATCCCTTATCGTGAAAGCGAGTCGACCACAAGCGCCAAACTTCCGACAGGCACAGGTTGATGTCGCCCATTTCAAACCGCATCTTCAGCCCGCCGGTCTCCAGCGCGCTGTAAGTTAGGAAATCCTGAATGAACTGCTGCAGCCGCTTTCCGCTGACTTGCATGTCGCGCAGCACTTCCCGCTGCCGGTCGTTCAGGGAGCCCAATTTCTCGCTTTGCAGGATGTCGACGTAGCCATTCATGATGGCGAGAGGAGTTTTCAGATCGTGGGCGGCGGAAGCCAGGGCATTCGTCGTGCGCTGGAACCGTTCCCGCAACGCGTTGTAGGCCTGGGATAACTCGTTAGGGCCGGGCATCTCGCTGCCGCCAAGCGAACCTTCTGGCGCGCGCGATTGACCGTCCACTTGCCCCTCAGGGGGGTGGGAAACACACATGTTCTTATGCCCAGTAGCCATTGGAGAACCTATGCGGTCTGAAGCGGGGAGGGGAAAATCGCACTCGCCTTTATCTAAGGAAGAATGCTGCTTTTTGATCGTAAGCCGGGCTGTTTTTCTTGTCAATCAAAAATGCAAGTTGATTACCCAAGTGTAGCAAAAGCTTGC
>JBAVAV010000278.1:0-19701 GCA_049585895.1 Candidatus Sulfotelmatobacter sp.
CGTGTATTCAGGGCCATAGATGATTCGCAAGTATTCTCGTCCACGGACCTTCACGGCAGGTTGTACCAATCCCTTCCGACCCTTAGCCACAAACTCCAACGGCTTTACAACCATGCCTTCGCCGCCACTTGCCGTCAGCTCCTCCCACCATTTGATTCCTTTCTCCTGATCGGCCCTGTCGGTAAGGTCCACCACTTGAAATGGTGTCGCGAGTAATAGGCCAGTATCGGCCTGACAGATTCGAGCAAGCGTTTCCATGTGCCACAGGTGATCTTTCGCGGTGTGAACGGCACCCTCGCTGGCAAGCAGGTGGAAGGGGGCCAGTTTCAGGTCGGCGAGAGAATGCACGATCCAGCAGTACCGTCGGTATGCCTCAACATAGAGATCGGCGGCTTCCTTACGCAGAATGTGTTGTTCCGCGAGTGCCGCGACCTCCGGATTCTCCGCAGCTGCTCGCAACGCTGCAATCGCCACCGGCAAAGCCACACGGGCCGCCGCCCCCGAAGCGAACGCCGCAGTTGCTGGGACTGGTTTCTGATGACGTGAGGGCCGAACTGACGGTCGGGTCGACTCAGATTACGTTCGTGGCAAACCTTCTCTGGCAAGTTCAGAACAATCGCCACCGGCAAAACATGAAACTCGCGAGCGAGCGCCACTAGCGGCTTGCGCGCTTCGGGCTGGACGTTTGTTGCGTCAACCACGGTCATCCGGCCAGCAGCAAGCCTTTTGCGAGCGACGTAGTGCAAGACATCGAATGCATCGTTCGTGGCCTCTTGCGAATTCTCGTCGACCGACACAAGACCGCGACAGAAGTCTGAAGAGAGAACCTCCGTAGACTTGAAGTGCGCCCGAGCGAAACTCGACTTCCCGCAGCCGGAAGGACCAATGAGAACGACCAGCGAAAGTTCAGGAATTGTTATGTTCACGAGCTGAAGACCCCCATCTGCGTGGGCGAGCCGACCTGGGGATCTTCTTCTCCTACCGGCAGAAACCTTACTGCGTACCCAAACCGTTCAGAGATTTGGCGTGACCAGTGCTGGAATTGTTCCCGAGTCCATTCGAAGCGGTGATCTTTATGACGAAACTTTCCCGCTGGTAGAGTTTCAAACTTCACGTTGTACTCGCAGTTGGGCGTGGTCACGATGATCGTTTTAGGACGTGCGGCTTCGAAAAGAACACGCTCGAATGCCGCCAACCGGGGTGCATCCAGATGCTCGATGACTTCAACCACCGTGGCCGCGTCGTACCCGGCCAGGCGCTTGTCGCGATACATCAGCGAACCATGCATCAATTTCAGCCGCTCCTTCTGTTTCGTGGGCATCCGGTCGAGTCGCAGACGTTGGCTCGCAATCTCAAGACTCCGGTACGAAACATCCATACCCACGATCTCTGTCAGGGACTTCTCATCCAGCAAGGCCCTCAGAAGTTTTCCTTCTCCGCAGCCCAGGTCTAGGACCCGCTTCGCCTCGACGGATCGAAGCACAGCAACCACTGCTCCCATACGCTGCTGCCAGAGCCGAATCGGTTCCTCCATTCTCGTTTCTTCTTCAGAGTGAGCTTCCTCTGTTGCGTCAGGATCGGGGTTATCTTCCTCCGCTAGCCTTGCGAGTGCTTCTCTTGCCAACTGCCTCTGGCGCGGAAGGTACCGCTTTACGATCGCCTCTTTGTGTGGATGCGACGCCAGCCAGCCTTCCCCTTTGCGTAAGAGTTTCTCAACCTCATCCTTACCAATCCAGTAGTGCTTCTCAGCATCCAACACCGGCACCAGCACGTAGAGATGATTGAGCAGATCCTGCAGGCGGAAAGTTCCCGCCAAGGTCACTGAGTAGTACGGTCCCTCCCCCCACTCTGGGAATTTCTCGTCGAGCGGATGATGCTCCGTACTCACGCTGTACCCCAGAGGCTCGAATAGCTCGCGAATCAGCCCCTCACCAGCGCGGCAAGCCACGACCGTCAGGGTTGCTGTCAACGGCATCGCTTGGTCCGCCAGTTCTTGCCTCCCCTTACTACGGCCAGACATGGCTGTCCCGAAAGCTCGGCCCATGGCGACGCTAAGAAAAGAAGAGAGAACATAAGGCCGGTCATTCACATACTGATCAAGAGTTCCGCCCTCATGCTGACCCCGCTTGCCGCGAACCAATCCAACCGGATCGACATCGAGCAGCAAGGCAGCCGTGCACCTTTCCGCGGTCGCTTCCGGGTAGAAAACATGGGCTTTCCCAAACGACAGCTCGAACGAATGCAGCTTTGCCGGGTTCTTATGAAGCAGAAAGCCCAAGTCCGTTGCTGGGTTATGCGTAGTTGTGAGCGTCAGCAGCATGGTCGAATTATACGAGTCCGTAAATCTCTAGCTTTGGCGCGCCTGTCCTGCCTCGAAACTACAAGAAATGGTCCGGTGTCAGCAGTTGAACCTGCGTGGACATGCGTCCAAACATTTGTGTGGCGATTACAGGTGTCCCATATACCCAATGACTCCAAACCTCAGAACCACATCAACGTAGTCCTGGATCAGCACCATACACTCGTCCAAGTCACGATAAGCGAATGGACCGTCCGTGCGTAACGATGCGTCTTCCACTCCAGATGGAATCATGATTGATTTGCGCAAACCTGCGAAGTCATAGGCATCAGCGAGAGGCTTGCAGTCGCCTCGCGACATCGCCCGCCCAGTCCCGTGGCTCATGGAACTCAGAATTTCCAGCACCTTTTTCTTAGCCTGTACAAGAACAACATCTCCCGACATGTGCGAAGGGAGAACCGACAGGGCTCCGGGAAGAAGTCGAACAGAGCCTTTTCGAATGATCACTCCGCCATCAACCAGTTGCTCAAATGTGTTGTGTGGTAGATCGAGAAGCACTTCCGTTGCCCCAAACACCGAATCAAGTTTCTCGTTAATGGCCGCGCGGTTGTCCGCCGCCCAATTCACGACACGTTCAAACTCCTGATCAAACTTGCTGGGCTTGTCGATTAGATCGTCCACATGCCCCGACTCGTTCCGCGAACCGGTATGGATCAGGAAATGCAGCGGCCCGTCTTGGTATGGGACTATCGCATCCAAGAAATGATTTCCACCTCCCAAGTGACCCAGGGCTCCTTTGTTCGCCCGAAGAGAATCGGCCACTCTGTCCCATCGAGATTGATCAAGATCATTCGGTTGTACCGAGGAACGCACGAGCCTCATCCCGCATCCGCAGTCGGACACGGCGAACTTGCGCCAGTCCGACTGCCGAGTCAGGACAGCGGTACCGGTGGGAAGCGGAGACTTACCGGGGCAGGCGTCCGGAAGAAAAACAACCTGTTCCGCCTGAAGATCGTGCGGGAGCCAGGAATGGAGTTTCCCGAGGGGTTCGGCAGACAGATTCGTGATTTCCATAGGATTTGCACCTGCGTTTATAAGCCGTTCGTATCGTCCTACGCTACTACCGCGCCACAATTCAGCAAGCGCCAAAAGAAATGGTCCGGGTGGCAGGAGTTGAACCTGCGTGGACATGTGCCCAAGACATGTGGGTGGCCGCTACCCTACACCCGGATTGTAGGAGAGGGCCTTTCAGCCCTCTCCGGTCTACCCCTTCACGCATACCACCTGGCGCAACGTGTGTACCACGTCCACCAGATCGCGCTGCGCTTCCATTACCGCGTCGATGGACTTGTACGCCATTGGCGTTTCGTCGATAACGTCCGCATCCTTACGACACTCAACGCCTGTAGTCGCCTTGGCGTGGTCGTCCAAGGTGAACCGGCGCTTGGCTTCGGTACGCGACATGGCGCGTCCGGCTCCATGACTACAGCTCATGAAGCTCTCGGGATTGCCCTTTCCGCGCACGATGTACGAACGCGCCCCCATGCTGCCGGGAATTATTCCCATGTCACCCTCGCGAGCGCGAACGGCTCCCTTACGAGTGATCAACACGTTCTCGCCGTAGTGGTGCTCCCAGGTCACGTAGTTGTGATGGCAGCTCACGACTTCCATATTGACTTCGAACGCCGGGACTTCTCCCGAGCCCTGCACGGCCGCGATCAAGTTGCGCATCATCAGCTCGCGGTTGGCTAGCGCATAGTCCTGTGCCCAGTGCACCGCGCGGACATAATCCTCGAAGTGCTCCGTGCCCTGTGGCAGGTACGCGAGGTCCTTATCCGGCAGGTTGATCATCCACTGGCGCATGTCGTTCTTCGCCAGCTCGATGAAAAACGTGCCGAAGCGATTGCCCACTCCACGCGATCCCGAGTGCAACAGGAACCAAACGTTCTCGTTCTCATCGAGACAGACTTCGATGAAATGGTTCCCTGTGCCAAGCGTCCCCAGGTGATTCATTCGCTGCACATGGTTCAGCTTGGGATACTTGTCGATGATCGACTGGTAAGCGGGCTCCATCTTCGCCCACGTTCCCAAGTGATGCGCCGGAGCGTCCGACCACGCACCGCGGTCGTTCTTCCCGCCGTTGTCGGTACGTCCATGCGGCACCGCCTTCTCAATCGCCGTGCGGATGCCGTGCAGATTGTCCGGCAGGTTGTTGGCGTGCAGCGAAGTCTGTACGGCCATCATGCCGCAGCCAATATCCACACCGACCGCCGCGGGAATGATTGCGCCGCGAGTTGGAATCACGCTGCCCACCGTCGCGCCAATGCCCCAATGCACGTCCGGCATGGCCGCCACCCACTTGTAGATAAACGGCAACTGCGCGACATTCAGCAACTGCTGGCGTGCGGCGTCCTCAAGCGGGACGCCCTTGGTCCAGGACTTGATGGGCACACCGTTGTCCGGCATCATCACGTTGTAAGTTGCGTCTGTCATCGTCTTTCCTTTCTTGCAGTCAACACCTGCGTCACGAATCTGGTGGCTCGGCACGGAATTGAACCGTATCCACTGGCTTTTCAGACCAGCACTCTGCCGTCGAGTTCCCGAGCCAAACTTGGTGGACGGTGCGAGAATTGAACTCGCATTTCACGGTTGCAGGCCGTGAGTAATCCCGTTATACGAACCGCCCACTTGGGGCGAGATGAGAGAATCGAACTCTCGTGACTGGAGCCACAATCCAGTGCCTAAGCCATTCGGCCAATCCCGCCATAAAACTTGGAGCTGGTCGAGTGAATCGAACACTCGTCGGAGAGGTACAAGCTCTCTGCACTCCCATTGTGCTAGACCAGCAAACTTTTGGAGCTGGCGCGGCGATTCGAACGCCGATCACGGACTTACGAGGCCCGAGCTCTTCCCACTGAGCTACACCAGCACAAAAACTTCTTCGCGCCAATCTGGAGGCGGTGGGGAGAATTGCACTCCCGATGATCTCCTTTGCAGGGAGATGCCTTGCTGTCTTGGCTACACCGCCTCAAACCTACTTACTAATTCTGGAGCGGAAGGCGGGACTCGAACCCGCGCTCTCGACGTTGGCAACGTCGCGTCTTGGCCACTAGACGACTTCCGCCCTCACAAAATCTTGGAGCGAGCAGCGAGCGTTGAACTCGCGTCACCGGGTTGGAGGCCCGAGGCACCAGCCGCTATACCATGCTCGCTCTTCAAACTGGCAGGGGTGACAGGATTCGAACCTGCTTGAACTCGTTTTGGAGACGAGCGCCCTTCCCGTCGGGTCATCACCCCTATGGCGGTCGCAACGGGAGTTGAACCCGTCCCTCCTGATAGACAGTCAGGTATCCTGCCGCTAGACTCTGCGACCGCGTTCTAAACTTGGCTGCGAGGGCAGGATTCGAACGTGCATGAACCGGGTCAGAGCCGGTTATCCTGGCCAATTGGATGACCTCGCAACTCTGAGGAGGGAAACCTGCGGATACGGTGTGTTTTCTGGACAAGAGAAGTAACCGTAGCCTTCACCACTCCCCGAATTCTCACCATTGCTCCTCAATGAGCTTCCTCCTTTGCTGACGTTAGAAACTGGCTGCCGGGGAGCGATTCGAACGCCCGTATCTGGATTCAAAATCCAGGGTCCTGCCACTCGACGACCCGGCATCACACTTTCAGAGACACTGCTTTCATGCACCGCACACACAACACCGCCGACTCATCGATGTTGTGGCCAAGTCTCCTGCGATCCATGCGCGCACGATCCACCAACTCGCGATGATCTCCGCCGCGGTCGCAGTAGAGTTCCGATGCCAGTTCGATCTCAAACCCTTCGAGTTCAATCGTTTGTGTACTCATGAGTTGGTAGCAGCGAGGAGAGTCGAACTCCCATCTCAGCCTTGAAAGAGCCGTATCCTGGCCGTTAGACGACGCTGCCTCCTCTCTGCGCATCGGTACAAATGCGCCGTAAAAAGCAAAAGCCCCCGATTTGTATCGGAGGCTCAGAAAAACCACGCGCTATGGATCGCCCCCGTTACATGAACGTACCTTCCCCCGCCCCTTGCCACGTAAACGTGGCCGGTGTCGGGAAGCAATCGGTATGGGGTTTGCGCATCATTGGGTGTATCTCAGTTTCTACTTTTACATCATTCTACAAATTCGTCAATACCCAAAAGTGGTGGGCTTACTTCCGAGTCGCCAACCATCCTTAGTCCAATTCGACCACAACGGTCGCGTCCTCAGGCGCCCGGCCTAATGCTGTGAAACGATCCAGTCTGACTTGTACAAGTTACCACCGATGTGTGAAATCACTAAATCCCATCGCTAATTCTGCTACCATGCGGCCATTCGGAGAACCACATGGCCTGTTTGCGCGCTTCGCACGCGGTGTGCGTCCTGATACTTTCCTTTCTTCTGGCTTCACACTCCTTCGGACAAACACCCCCTTCACTTCGTGTCGATGAGCAAGAAATCAAGTTTCGACTCAACTCCCACCCGGTCGTGGAACTGCCGGTTGTCAACACATCGGAGAAAGCACAGGTCGGAGATTTCAAGCTCGAGTTGCTGGACTCAAACAACAAAGTGGAGTCTCTCGTAACGGGCAAGTTTCAGGAGAAGCCAGGCACTACGGTTGAGAAGGTCGAATGGCCTTTGGATTACCTGGCAAACATTTCTCCTTCGAGTCTCGGTTGGCGACGGCTGCACTACTCGTTTGTCCAACGACCGGAAGTAGGGGTGGCGCCAGTGGAAGGATTTGTTCAACTGAGCCGAGTGCTGGTTGGCGTCTTCGAAGTCCGCAGGACCGCAGCGTCGAAGGCCAAGCCGGGAAACAAGTTCCCAGTGCGCATTCGTGTTGATGATCCAAGCAATGGAAAGCCCCTACATGGAACTGCTGTAGACCTCACACTGGAGTTGGGAGACGACGACGACAACGCAATAAAGCACACGGTAACCACGGACTATTCGGGATACGCAGTCTATAGCTTCGATCTCCCAAAAGAGATCCAGGCAGACGAGGGGACTGTAAAGGCGGAGGCGAAACGAGGTCCCTACAGCGAGGACGTTGAACTCACTTTTGACCTGCGTTCTAAGGGCAAGCTAACGCTGACGACAGATAAGCCTCTGTATCAACCAGGACAGCAGGCTCATCTGCGGGTTCTCGCGTTCGGGCCAGACAAGCTGGCGTTTGCAGGTAAGGACTTGGTGGTCACGATCGAAGATGAAGATGGCGACGAGCAGTTTCACGAGACGATCAAGACTTCGCGCTTCGGGGTGGCGAGCGCGGATTGGGACATTCCACAGAAGCTGCGTCTGGGAAACTACCAAATTCATGCAACGCTAAGGGGCGCAGAAGATGACTATGACGCTCCACAGGCACGGGTCACTGTACGTGTCAGCCGCTATGAGTTGCCGACCTTTACTGTGAAGGCTGATCCGGACCGCAAGTACTATCTGCCTGGCGAAGACGCGACGATTACGATCAGCGCAGATTATCTCTTCGGGAAGCCGGTTCGGAACGCAAGCGTCCGCCTGGTGAATCAGCAGAATCGCCATTGGGACTTCAAAGAGCAGAAGTGGGTGACGGAAGAATCCAATTCGATCGAAGGTACATTTGACAAAGAGGGCAGGTTCGAAGCGAAGGTCGACCTGCAGGATGACTTCAAGGATTTCAATCCGGAAGACTACTCCCACTATGAAGACTTAACATTTGCAGCTTACGTCACGGATCTCTCGACCAAACGGACCGAGCAACGCCGTTTTCGAATTCGCCTCACTGAAAGGCCGATTCAACTCTATGTTACAAGCGGCGATTCCTGGTCCGCGCCCGACAAACACCCCAGTCTGTATGTGACATCTTCCTATGCCGACGGAACTCCCGCTTCGGTGAACGGAACTCTGTATTTTGCCGAACCGAACAACGCGGGCGAATTTGAAAAGGCTCCCTGGCAGGGTGGCCGATCCAAAGCCCTCACGTTTCACACGAACCGATTCGGGGTTGGCAAGATCACACTACCTCGCATCCGAGATCGCTTTCTTGTGATTCCCCGAAACACATACCGGTATTCCTACAGCTATTCGCACGAGAACGATCATTATCGAAACGCACTACTGTTGCTTGAGGCAGGGGATAAAAAGGGCCGACAAGGGCGAAGTTCCGAAGAATGGACGATAGCTCCCGAGCGCCCGTACTTACGGGTCAACACAACACAGGTGCTGTATCGACCAGGAGACGCACTGCCGATCACAATTGAGTCCAACAGTCCTGTCCGCGATGTGATTGTCGATGTCTCAACGCCAGCGGGACTTATCGCCTCACGGGTTGTGCGTCCAGTAAACGGACAAGCGGAACTGAGCGTTGAGTACGATTCGCGGCTGAGTGGAGAGGTTGAAATTACCGCCTTCGCGCTCACGGAGTCTCCACAACAAGATGATTACGCACTCAGCGGGACCACCCATGTCATTTATCCAGCCCTGCAGGATTTGAGGGTCGGCGTGAAAATGGCACATACCACGTATCGTCCGGGTGAAACCGCTTCGGCAGAAATTAGCGTCAGATCGCCAGAAGGAAAACCCGTCGAAAGCGACTTGGGACTCTTGGTCTTCGATCGTGCAGTCGCTGAACGTGTGCGCAGCGACGAAGAGTTTGGCCGTCCGTCCGGGTTTTCTATTTACGATTATCTCGATGAAAACTATATCGGAAAGATAGCAGGCATTGGGTATCGCGATTTATTGGGC
This sequence comes from Candidatus Sulfotelmatobacter sp., assembly GCA_049585895.1. Taxonomy (GTDB): domain Bacteria; phylum Acidobacteriota; class Terriglobia; order Terriglobales; family Acidobacteriaceae; genus Sulfotelmatobacter. The sequence continues at coordinate 9,032 of JBAVAV010000278.1, forward strand.
CTCAATCCCAATGAGCCATTCAGTGCAGAACTGCAACTGCTTGCTGAAGCGTTGATGGCTTCGGCGCAATACAACTGGTGGTACGGGAATGTGAGGTTAACGGGCGGCGAGAACTATTCTCGGGGTGCCGGGAGTGTCTTCGCTGAACTCATGACCAATTCCCTGAAGCCGATACGCGAAGCTCTACAGGCGACCTATGACAAGGAAGCCCGATACCCCAAGAATGATGCTCAGTTAAATGCCATCTTGGCAGCCAAGGGCATTGCTCTCGCAAAAATAACTGACCCGTGGGGTCTTACGTACCAAGCCGAATACTCTGTGAGCGGCGCTTTCGACGTGCTGACGTTCAAGAGCAATGGACCGGATAAGAAGGCCAGAACGGCCGACGATGCCGACGCGACTTCCATGCAATGGCAGTACTTCCGGCAGACGGGCCAAATTATCGACCAGATGGCACGAGAATATCCGTACAAGACGGGCAACTACATTCGCGATTATCCGACTCTACGTCAGGTGATGAAAACGAAGGACCTCGATCCTGATACGATGCTCGATCCGTGGGGGCATCACTACCGGTTTTCCTTCGAAACAGTTGGACCATACTTCAAGGTATTCGTAACCAGTGCTGGATCGGACGGCGTGTTCGATTCGCAGCAGAAGCCGTCTTGGGACGACGTACAGGAGTGGACATCCTCTGTTCATTATTTCGTCAGGGAGACCGAGGACATTGAGCGAGCGTTAGCAGAACACTTTGTCACGACCAAACAGTTTCCGCAAACAGAAGACGAACTCAAGCCGATTCTCGCAACTGCACACATTTCGGGCGATCGTTTACTCGATCCCTGGGGGAAGCCTTACCACTTCACATTCTCAAAACGGAGCCGCTACTGGGACCGCGTCAACGTTTCCACGTACTACGATTACACCGCCGCCAAAGAAAAGCGTGTCACTGAGGTGACGCCAGTGACCCAGGAAATGGCTTTCCTGGCGGTTTCCAGCTACGGCCCCGAGAACCAGGCGGAACAGGCGTTCAACGTTGCCGAGTTCAGCCGGGTCCTAGCCGAACAGTCCAGCAAAGACCTGAATAAGAAGCCAGCGTCCACGACACAGGGACCACTTCCGTCAGGTTCGGGGGCAATCACGGGCGTGGTCACAGATCAGAGCAGTGCCGTGGTTGCGAGTGCCACAGTGACAATTCTTTTCCAGAATGGCCAAAGCGAAACCACAACCACGGATAGTAATGGACGCTATTTGATCTCCAGTCTTTCGGCGGGAATGTACGAGATCGACTTCAATGCGACGGGTTTTCAACAAACTACGGTTGCCCGCGTGCCGGTACAACCGGGCTCAACGGTGAACCTGGATGCCACCTTACGCGTGGGGACCACCTCAGAAGCGGTTGAGGTGACTGCTGAAGCGGTTCAATCATTGAATACAGAATCGGCGGAAGTCGCCGGCACTGTCGCAAAGGTGTTACAGGGGACCGCGTCCGCCGACAAACCGCTCTTTACGCCACGTCTCCGGAAGTATTTCCCTGAGACGCTAGTCTGGAAACCAGAGGTTATCACCGACGACCACGGACGGGCGCACTTCGACTTTCCGATGGCGGACAACATCACGGCATGGTCCATGTCGGTTGTCGCTTCGACCGAGGGGGGACAGGTTGGAGTGGCGCAGAAAGAGCTGCGGACTTTCCAGCCTTTTTTCATTGAGCACGATCCACCCAAAGTACTTACCGAAGGTGATCAAATCAGCCTCCCGGTGGTCTTGCGCAACTACTCCGACAAACAGCAGACGCTACTGACGGAACTCAAATCAGAGGAGTGGTTTTCCATGCTCTCTCCGCCGCAGCAGAACGTCACCGTCGCGGCTGGAGCCGATGCGAATGCAGTATTCACCTTCAAGGCGATCGCACGGGCGAATCCCGGCAAACACCGCGTAACCGCGCGGAATAACGAGACCGGAGATGCAGTGGAACGCGAGGTTCAAGTCCATCCTGACGGCCAGGAAATCTCGTTTACTACGGGCCGACTCCTTGCAGGCGAGAATCAGACGCTTGAGATTCAGGTTCCGCCCACAGCGATTCCCGGTTCCATGGATGCGGAACTGCGCATTTATCCGAATCTCATTGCGCACGTTCTCGACGCCATGAATGGCATCGCAAAGAGGCCTGCGGGCTGCGCCGAGCAGATTACATCGATCGGGTATGTGAGTCTCCAGGCCTTGCAGTTGCTGAAGAAGGCAGGTGTCGATGCTGCCGCCAAAGACTCTCGCGCCCAAATGTATGCGGGAGCGCTCAAGTCCGTGCAGGACGCCTACGCGTTGCTGCCCTCGTTGCAGCAAGCCAACGGCGGCTTCTCCTACTGGGGCAACACTTCACAAGACGAGGCGTTGACCGCATATGTGCTGAGATTCCTGGATGGAGCGCGCGAGTTCGTTGAAGTCGATCCTCAAATCATGTCGAAAGCGCGATCTTACCTGGTCTCGCAGCAAACGCCGTCAGGAGCCTGGACTCGATATGACTGGTCCACAAAAGCTCAGATAGACGATCCAATGAAGACGGCGTATGTGACACGTGCCCTGGCGACTTCCAGTAAGTCGCCCGATGCAAAAGAACGAGATACGGTCGATACATCAGTCGCAAGGGCCCTTTCTTATCTCGATGATCGGATCAGCGAATGGCAAGATCCGTATCTGGTTGGAAACTACGCTATGGCTGCGATTGGCGCGAAGCGGCAAGAACACATTGCGAATGCTCGCGAATTGCTGGATCGGCTGGCCCACAGTGAAGGATCTACGACGTACTGAAACCTGGAAGCCAACACCACACCTTTCTACGGATGGGGCACTGCCGGGCGGCTGGAGACCACGGCTCTTGCTGTTGAAGCGCTCGCGCAACTGGAATCGCTCGGAACCGATCCGGCGCTCGCGGAACAGGTCAATCGCGGTCTTCAATATCTGCTGACGCACAAGGACCGCTACGCTTGCTGGTATTCGACGCAAGCCACCCAGAATGTTATCGAGGCCATGATCGCCGCCATGCCTGTTGGGAAAAACGGGACTGGCGACGACACCGCATCTGTCCTAGTGAATGGCACGAAACTGGCGGACATCAAACTGCCTAAGGCGACCGAGGTTGTAGGCCCGAGAGTGATTGATTTCGGCAAAGAATTGAAGGCGGGAAGCAACAGAGTTGCTATCCAGCGAGCGGGCGACAACAGTGCCATGCAGACGAACGTGATTACGAGTTATTACATACCCTGGCCGCAAGCAGAAGCAACTCAGACGGAGAACTTCAAGTCTGCGGACACAAGAGCGCTGAAACTGAAAGTGGATTTTGATCGCCACGAGGCAAAAGTTGGCGAAGCCATAGCTTGTCGAGTGGAAGCAGAGCGGGTCGGATTCGCTGGTTACGGTATGATGATAGCGGAAATCGGATTGCCGCCGGGCGTGGAAATCGACCGCGAATCCCTGGAAGAAGCCAAACAGACTGGCGTTGACGGGTACGAAGTCCAGCCAGACAGAGTTGTCTTTTATCTCTGGCCGAGCGCGGGAGGAAGCAAGTTCCAGTTTATCTTCCGCCCTCGCTTTGGCATAGGCGCAATGAGCGCACCGTCGGTTCTCTATGACTATTACAATCCGGAGGCTAATGCAGCAGTCTTGCCGGTAAGGTTCAATGTTCAATAGTAACAATCAAATCGCCTTGCAGGTCATGTCCGTATTCTGGCAACTGGGGGGCGGGCCGGGAGTCAAACCCGGATTTGCAGCTTCGGACGCTGCCGTGTTGTTCGGTTACACTACCCACCCATCTGGAACTCTTGCCGGGAATCCAACCCGGATCTCTTCGTTAGGACCGAAGCGCCATCATGCCTTAGACCACGCGAGCCTAGTCAATGTGGAGGGGATGCAGAGAATTGAACTCTGATCTCAAGGTTCGTAGCCTTGCGCCCTCATCCGTTGGACCACATCCCCACATTGGAAGCGGCAGAGAGATTTGAACTCTCATCGTCCGAGGTAGAAGCTCGGAGCATTGATCCGTTATGCTATGCCGCCTCTTTGTTAAGTAACTCTTGGTGCGGGATGTGGGAATCGAACCCACTTCGTCTCGCTTAAAAGGCGAGTGCATATCCCTATCTGCCAATCCCGCGAATCTGGTGGGTGACGCTGGAATCGAACCAGCCTGGTCTCGCTTAAGAGGCGAGTGCATCAGCCATCTCTGCCAGTCGCCCGTGCTCAACACACAATTGGTGCAGGATGTTGGAATCGAACCAACGCCTCGCGGTTATCGACCGCGGGCTCGACCTTCGAGCTAAATCCTGCGTGGTGCGCCGTTCGGGAGTTGAACCCGCATCTGTTGGGTGTAGGCCAACTATTCTGGTCCGTTGAACTACCGGCGCGAACAAAATTGGTAGAGGGTACAGGAGTCGAACCTGTCTGGCCGCGCTAATCTGGCGCCGAAGTGGGTATAAGCCACTGCCCCTCGCCGGAGGCCCTCCATTGGTGGCTCGCGATGGATTCGAACCATCCGCGACGGCTTTATGAGAGCCGCGTTCTTCCTACTGAACTAGCGAGCCGTGTCTTCCCTCGAAAAACTGGCTGGCCGGGCAGGATTCGAACCTGCGCATGGCGTGAGTAACAGTCACGTGCCTTTCCAGCTTGGCTACCGGCCAAAACAACATCCGTAAAAAGCAAAAGGCCCCGACTTTTGTCGGAGCCTCGGAAATCGAATCTGAACTTGGAAATCTAACGAATAATCAGACCAATCCCGAGGGCCGAGCGCGATTGACGCGCCGTCTCATCATGGATTTGGTCTTTATCGTCATTTACAAAAGCGAGTATAGCATTGCTTTTGGCGGGAATCCAGCACTGATGTTGGCAAAGTCGAGTGTTATTCTCATCTGCATGAACCCATTATTTGGAGGGACTAAGTGGTCGCTGCAATCACTAACTCCTCCTTGGGGGAATCTCAGGTCAATCTACGAGTACGTTCGGCTTCACGGCCCAGACCCTCTGCCGGATGATTCCCTTGTCCGTGGAAAGAACAAGTTTGGATGGATCGCCGGAGCATGGGATGGGGTCATGGGACATAGCTGGCAAGGCACAGATCCGCCAGCCCGAGGCTCTGATATCGTGCTCACGCTAGGCAGTCTCCTGAACCGAGCGGATAGTAGAACGATGGGCGCCCTCTATCGGTTGATCGTGGAAGAACCGCTCTTACCCTCTCTGGAGTTGTTAATCGGGGAATTGACCGAATCGTTGCCGTCACTTGATCGGGGCCGCTTGCTCGAAGTGGGTCGTACTTCGCTGCCCGCTCAGGTCATCGGGAAGCGGTGAAGTTCGGTCTGGCGTTGATCGGTCTGGTCGGAGAACAGGAAGATCTCGATATTCTCAAGATCTTGGGTAAGAACGAGGAGTTTACGTTGTACGCGGCTGTTGCGATGGACCACGTCGCGACCGAACCAGAACAAGCCCTCTGGGAGTTGGCAAAGGGCGTAAGAAACTGGGGTCGGATTCAAACTGTCGAACGCCTCAAAGAAACTCAGAATACAGAAATCCAGGCGTGGATGTTGCGGGAGGGTTTTCGCAACGGTGTCATGGACGAATATCTTGCTTGCATTTGTGCTCGCGCGGGCCGACTACATGAAGCGTTGAAACAGCAGTCTGTTGACGATGCCCTCCTTGATGGAGCAGCGGACATCATTCATGCACTGATCACAGGTGGTCCAGCCGAGGGAATTGACGACTATCAGCAATCCGTGGACGCGTGTGAAGCATACGTAAATCACGTGTGGTCTCGTCGGGACTTGAGACTGAGGCACTTTCTTTCGGTGGCGAAGTTGCAATGGTTCTTATCCAGGCCGGATGGGTGGGATGAAAGGGGATGGTCGGGATGGACCGCGAGTCGCCGGACGGCGCTGCGCGCAACATGTGATGAAATACTCGGCTGGGAGACATGGCGGAACCAAATCCGGCAAGCGCTCGCCTCCAGTGATGAACGAGCGTTCTATCAAGGCGATACGGCTGCCGCAAGCCTGGGAATCGATACCTGGGAGATTCACTTCAGCCGGGTGAAAGCCGCACCGTTAACCTCTTCGTCGTGGTTTCGTCTGACGCAACAGACACACGATTCCCGAATTAGCAACGTCGTGAGCTTCGCGGAAGGGGTTCTTCCCTTGGATCAAATTGAAACCGGTCCTGCGGACGAAATGGGATTGGGACCAGACTTCAGACCTCACCAAGCGCTGGATTGGGTATTGCAAGATTTACGTCGTTTTCCTGGCAACGGGTGGAGGCTCATCCGAGCGGGCCTGCACAGCCCCGTTGTCCGAAATCGAAATATGGCCATTAACGCGCTGGCGTTGTGGCAACGCGAAGCCTGGCCCGCTGACGCCACTGTCCTGGTCCTGAAAGCCCACGAACTAGAGCCTGTCGACAGCGTAAAGCATCGTCTGCAAGATCTGCTTGAGGGAAGGCTAGCGGTGTAGGCCGTGGGACTCCTATCGGTGCAATCACTCCAGATCGCCCGTAGTTCGCGCTGGATCGAGCACAACTGAAGTCCCTTCCCGTCGGCACAAAGGCACCCAAGCTCCCTTGATCCCGATCTTCGAACAGCGTTAGGGTCTGCGTGTGCTGACGATTCGTGCCATGACCGGCGGTGAAGGCTACGCACAGCGCCATCTCCAACAGAGCGACTACTACGACCAGAATCGGACGGTCGAAGGCCGGTGGCACGGACGGGGCGCTGAACTGCTGGGTCTGAAAGGAGAGGTTACCTCCGAGGATTTCGAGGCAGTGCGTCAGGGCCTCGACCCACAAACGGGAGAATTCCTCCGGCAACGTCACGGGGCAGATCGCATTGCCAGCAATGGTGAGGAGCAAAGTAAGGCGCGTTCTCTTTATGACATGACATTTTCGGCGCCGAAGTCCGTCTCTGTCATGGCCATTGTTGGCGGTGATGAGAGACTGGTCGCCGCGCACGGAACCGCCGTGAGCGAGGCATTGGAAGAAGCCGAGAAATACTCGGCCACTAGGGTTCGCCTCGCCGGCCTGAACAAAAATCGAGCCACCGGGAACTGGATCGTAGCTTCCTACACTCACGACACGAGTCGTCAGCTAGATCCTCAGCTCCACACTCATGCCGTCGCTGCCAATCTCACTTACGATGGCACTGAAGGGCGTTGGAAGGCGCTACAGGCTTCCGGTCTGTACGAACGTCGCAGCTACCTGACCGAGGTCTATCGCAATGCCCTGGCTCGCGAGGTACGCGCCCTTGGCTACGAGGTTGAAAACCGTCACGATGTTCGTGGTCGTGACAAGGGATTCGAGATCGCAGGATTCTCCCAGGACCTCCTCGACAAGTACAGCCAACGCAGTGCCCAGCGGGATGCAGCAATCCAAGAATTCACCCATTCACGTGGCCGTGCACCAACAGACAACGAGGTCGCGGTATTGGTCCGGGAAACGCGGCCCGACAAGCTTCAGGAGATATCGACCGAACGAGTCCGCGACCTTCAGCAAGATCGGTTGACACCGGACGAGAAGCAAACACTTCGTAAGGGGTTAAACGAAGTTCAGACAAAACCTCACTCACCTAAACTCAATTGCGGTATGCACGAGGCTTCGCTTGCATACTCTAAGGAGCATATTTTCGAGCGCCTATCTGTCGCTAGAGAACATGAGGTTCTAACCGAAGCTCTTCGTCACGGACGCGGCAACGTCGAACTCAGTGACCTTCAGGGCTCGCTCTCCCTTGAACGTGCGAAAGGGGCTCTCATCTCCTCCGGGGATGAAATTGCGGCACACGCGAGCCTCCAACGTGAGCGAGACATGATCGCGGTCGTTAACCACGGGGTGGATCGCTATGACCGCCTCGGTAAGGGTCGCGAGTTTGAGCTTTCGGATCACCTCCGTCCCGAGCAGAGGCGCGCCGTCGGGGCAGTGCTCGCTTCTCGCGATCTGGCAATCAATTTCCGAGGCGCTGCTGGCACTGGCAAGACAGCCACACTGCGTGAAATTGACCGTGGCCTCAGAGAGGCCGGACACGAAGTTCTCGCGGTGGCTCCCACCCGAAGTGCGGTGGACGAACTGGAAAAAGTTGGCTTCCGTGACTCGATGACTGTCTCCCGACTTCTGGAGGCCCAGGAACCACAGGGCGCGCTGCGCGGGAGGGTCTTGATTGTTGATGAAGCAGGCATGGTTTCGGGCCGGCAAATGCAAAGCTTGCTGCAGCTCGCCGAGGATCAGGGAGCCAGAATCGTCTTTTCCGGTGACACCCGGCAAATTCCCAGCGTGGAAGCTTCGGATGCTTTACGTATCTTGGAACGAGAGTCTGACCTGAAGGGTGTTTCCCTCACTGAAGTACAGCGGCAGACAAACTCTCTCTATCGCGAGGCCGTAAAGACCATGAGGCATTCACCGGAGGAAGGATTCGCGCAATTGGAAAGGCTCGGTGCCATTCGCGAGGTATCAATCTTCGACCGAGGCCAAATGGTGGCGGAGCTGCATCGTGAATTTCGAGTCGAAGGGCGCGATACGCTTGTAGTTGCCGGCACTCATGCTGAGATTTCCCAACTCACCGACGCGATTCGCCACGATCGGAAAGATCGCGGCGAACTGGGAGTCAGCCATTCTTTTGATCGGTACGTCTCGCTCCAGTGGACGACAGCGCAGAAACAAGAGCTGTCCAACTACCAAGAAGGGCAGATTCTGCAATTCCACAGAGACACAAAACTGGCAAAACGCCATGAGTCTCTGGAAGTCGTGCGTGTTGAGCCTGAATCTCTGGTTGCGCGAAAAGAAACCGGTGAACAGGTGAACATCTCGCCGAAACAAACGCGGGCATTTTCCGTTTATGAGCGTCAGGCCATTGAGGTTGCCCCTGGCGACAGCCTCATGCTGACAGCAAACCGTCGAGGGCCGGAACTCCGGGCGACCAACGGAGAGCTGGTCAAAGTGAGTTCCCTAGACGGCGGTGCCATTCGCCTCGAAGACGGAAGAACGCTTCCTGCAAACTATCACGAATTCACCCACGGATATGCGGTCACTGCCCATCGAAGCCAGGGCAAAACCGTGGATGCCGTGATTATCTCGGCAGACGCTATGAAAAAAGAACTGTTTTATGTTGCGGCGAGCCGCGGCCGGAGCGAGATCGCTGTTGTCACCAGCGACCGCGAGCAACTTCGTGAATCCGTCGGCGTATCCACGATGCGGCAGTCTGCGATTGAACTGGCTCGAAAACAGCTATCCGCACACGATTCGGAAAAGGGCCACCGTGTTGACCTGATGACTGGGGTGAACCGGCAAGCTGGCCAGCAGATCGGAGAGCAACATTCTTCCGTTCCAACTCACACACCGGAACCGGAAAAGACTCCCCATGTCGGCGTGGAACATGACCTCGGTGGCCCCAGTCTTGGTCTCGGGCTTTGAGGTCTCGCGGAGAGCCACACCTCCACATTCCCCACATGGCGGAGAAATGGGCCGGGGGGAAAGGCTTGTGTCAAGGCCGCGTCTTGAGCGCCGCGAAGCGGTCGTGAGCCTTGACACGAGCCGCACCCCGGCTATGCTTAGAGCCGTGGGGAGACGACATTCTTCAGAGTTACTTCCAGGAACTCACTCTCTCCGCACGTTTCTGGAAAGCTCCGGTGAGTGAGTGATTGCGAGCACGGAGCAGCACCTTGCGGCCTTCAGGGGTGCGCGTGTAAACAAGTTCAACTGGTCCCACGAGGCGTTTCCAGCGTTGGGTGAACATCTCAGCAACTTCCTTCTTCCGTGCCAATGCATCTGGAACCGCGAAGTAGTCCTCTCGGAAAACCCTCCAAATCTTGCGTCGTGCGAGCAAGTATCGCGGGTTGTCAATTGGGCTCAGTATCTCTCGTAAAGCACGAAGAAATGTTGCCTGTTCCTTGCCTGTGCCGCCCCCTATCCAGCAGAAGACGGTCCCGTCGCCATTCCTGTCGGCATAGACTCGAAACACGCCGGCGTGCTGGTCAATGGAGCCCTCGTACTCCAGGGCTTCGAGAACCGCACGCCCGATCTGCTTGATGCTTCGCTCAGGAGTGCCGTGCCGAATGAAGCGCCACAACGCAATCAGGGTCCAAGGCAAACTCACAATTGCAGCAATTCCCAGCAACAATGCGGCGAAGGTCCAAAAGTCCTGAGTGGTCCGAACTCGACCTAGCATCCGTCCGAAATACTCGAGGATCGCGACGATAATATAAGCAGCTTGGATCAGAAGCGCCGCAATTGTGTTTGTGAGAACGAACCCGCGAGGCAGCGACTCGTCCGGTGCCTTCAGGCCGTCCGTCATCTGCTTGATGGAACCTGCACCCAGCGCATCCTGCCACTGCTGGCGAAGGCCTGCGCGGTCGAGAGCACGCTTGCAAGTCTGGGTATTGATCTGTGCGATCTGATCGCGGCTGAATGGCGGATGTCCGAATCCCAATCGCTCGGTTCCGTTCTCGATCACTGGCGCGGCAGAATTCACACCGGCGAATGCGGAGCAGCGCCGAACCAGAAGTTCATAGTCGTCACCTGGACCAAATAAACCCGGCTCGACACAAACGAGATGCCAGATATTGGCTGTTTTCTGTGGCTGAGCTGAGTCCACTCGGATCGAGCGCCCCCTCATCTGGTTCGAGAGAACAAAGGAGCCGACAAAGCTGGCAAGTACC
>JBAVAV010000279.1:0-2125 GCA_049585895.1 Candidatus Sulfotelmatobacter sp.
GAATGTCTGCACCGCTTCACAGGTGCCGCAGGCAAGAACAAGACGTATCCTCTCCGCGTCATTCTCGAATGCGTCTCAACCTTCGAAGGAGTACAAGAAATGTTGTGTTCGAAACTCCAGCAGCAGCCGGCGTTGTGGAAAGTGTGAACCGAAGGTTCAAGGATCTGTGGGAAAACCGTTCTTTGGTTTTTCCACAGATCCGGCAGTTTCCACAACGCTTTTCGCGACCAAAACTTGCGTTACGCTGCTGACTTAAACGCGCATAAAAAACGCCCCAGGTTTAGCCCCCTGGGGCTGGAGAACCCGCGCCCATCAACCAACTTTGCTTAGGAGTAAATCAATGTCGACAGGTTCCAACAAAAGCCTACCACCATCTCCCGCTCGCCAATCAGAAAAATCTGAAATCGATAAACTGCTGCAGTCCGGCTTAGGTGATTTTAGCCTGCGCGAACTTTTGGGAGCGCTGCTCTCCAGCCTGGCTCACGCTGAACGTGGCGCCTATTTGCAGAACCAGCTCGACGATAAAGCCAATGGCTTTTATCCGCGCTCGCTGCTCGTCGGATCTGTGCCCGTCGAGATGGAGGTCCCACGCACCCGCAGCGGGCAATTTCGCCCACCCTCGCTGCCCGCTCGCTATCAGCGGGGCTACAGTGAGGAAACTCAGTCGCTCCTGGTGGGCTTGTTGAGTTCCAGCCGTTCGCTTTCAGCCGCGCGCGAGGCTCTGCACAAAATGGGCCTCTCCCACTCGGAACAAGAGCTCGAAAAAACCGCTGCTGGCTTCATCGAGGAACTGGAGCTGCGCAACACTCGCCCTCTGGACTCCGACTTGTTAGCTTTGTTTTGTGACGGCAAGTACGTCGAAGTCAGAGACGGCGATCGTCTCAAGCCCGCTTGTATTTACCTGGTCGTCGGGCTGGGTCGGGATGGTAAAAAACGAGTGCTGGCCTGTCTTTCCAAGTCCGGCCGCGAGAATCTGGAAGACTGGAAGCTCGTCCTGCGCAGCTTGCTCGAGCGCGGTCTGCGCCGCGTTCTCATCGTCGTACATGATGACTTCTCGGGTTTATTGCCCATCTCCAAGAGCCTGTTTCCCACCGCGGATGTTCAGCTCTGTGTAGTTCACATGCAACGCAATGCCAAAAACCATCTCTCCAAAGCCGATTCTGCCGAGTTTCAACAGCGTTGGCGTGCGCTGCGAGACACTTGGGATGAACCGATCGGCATCACCCAATTCGAAGACCTCTGCCAACGCTTCGACCACGACTATCCTGCTTTTATGACGGAACTGCATAAAAAACGCGACCACTATCTCGCCTTTCTGAAGTATCCCGATGCCATCCGTCGTTCCTTGTCTACTACCAATGTGGTCGAAGCCGTGAATGGTCAGTTAGAAATCATCCGCCGCAACAGCGGTGGTTACTTCCAATCCCAGGATACGGTCAAACTCAAACTGGGAATCACCATCACCTCCCTGGAGAACGGGCGTTGGGCCAAGGTCACCGGTCGGGTGGAAACCTGCCTTCACCAGCTCATTGCCCAGTTCCAAACGCGGTTCGAATCGGAGAGCTAAACCACAGCTGCGTGCGCTCCCCGAAATGGGAAGCGGGCCGTGAGCTCGGCAGCACAATGTCAGCGATGTTTTGCGCGTTTGCACTGAACCTGCGTTTCCAGGAACTCCAGGGACGGCAAAGGCCAACCCCCTCGACCCATAGCATGCTCCCCGTCTTACGTACTTCAGCCACATTCGGGCGCAATTCCACAGCCCCCATAAAATCCGTCTTCACTTTTAGATTCCTCCAGTTTCACACAAGCCGGGTTCTGCATTGTTGAATTCGTGGGAAAGCGCTGCACCTCGTCAAACACAACTTTCTTGACAAGTGCCAGTGGATGTTGGTTTCCACCACCGTGGTATCGACCCGCAGCTTTCGCCCACCCGTCACTCCGTGTTCCTGCGCCAACTGCACGATCCGCTGGTGCAACTCCTCAATCACTTCCGGTTCGATCAGTTGCCCCAGCCGCGCCAGAGTCTTCGCATCGGGCACCTTCTCGTCTCCGATCCGCGTAAAAGCCCGATACACCAGATTGGCGCGCACTTCTCGCTCCAGCGTGTCATAGCTCCAGTTTCGAA
>JBAVAV010000280.1:0-2794 GCA_049585895.1 Candidatus Sulfotelmatobacter sp.
GCGCGGCTCCTTGCAGAAGTCGCTGGGCAAAGAAAAGGGCGGCGAAGTCTCCGACGCCATGATGGAAGAATTCAAAACGTTGGTGGCCGAAGTGTTGACTCCGCATGCCACCGCCATCCTGCTCGACCCCGAGTGGGGACTGCCTGCTTCGAAGCGCCGCGCCAAGAACGCCGGCCTGCTACTTGCCTATGAAAAGACCGGATACGACAAGACCGGCCCCGGACGCCTGGGAGACCTGCTCGATCACTGGTCGGCACGGCGATTGAAAGAAGCGGGCGCGGACTGCGTCAAGATTCTGCTTTACTACACGCCGGACGATCCCAAAGACGTCAACGACAAAAAGCACGCCTGGGTAGAGCGCATCGGCGACGAGTGCCGCGCCAACGATATCCCATACTTCCTGGAATTTGTCGGCTACGAGGAAGGCGCCGACGAAAAAGGCCTTGAGTACGCCAAGAAAAAGCCGCGCATCGTCACCGAAAGCATGTGTGAGTTCAGCAAAGACCGCTACGGCGTCGACGTTTTGAAGGTGGAAGTGCCGGTGAACATGAAGTTTGTCGAAGGCACGAAATCGTTCGGCGGGGAGAAGGCGTACACAAAAAAGGAAGCGATCGACCTGTTTCACAAGGCTGCCAGCGTCGCGACCAAGCCTTTTATTTATTTGTCGGCGGGCGTCAGTAACGCCGAATTCAGCGAGACGCTGGAACTGGCCGGAGAATCCGGCGTGAAGTTCAACGGCGTGCTCTGCGGCCGCGCGACGTGGAAAGACGGCATCCCGGTCTATGCCAAGCAGGGAGCCGCGGCATTCCGCAAGTGGCTCGAGACCGAAGGAGTGAAGAACATTAACAACGTCAACGGCAAGCTGAAGGCCGCTACGTCGTGGCACGGAATCTACGAAACTGAGCCGGCCTTGGTCGGCGCGTAAGCTCCAGAAACGAGTACCAGAACGAGCGCAAGATTTCGGGCACGGGGATTTTGTCCCGTGCCCGTTTTATTTACTTCCCTTGATTAAAACCTTCATATAGCCCTCGATGTACTTCAGGGAAACGGATGGCGGCGTGTTTTTCGACGGAGGTATTGGCGGCTACTGGGTCGACTGCAGTTGCGATGCAAGCTGGTTAACCGCCGATACATCGAAGAGGCCGGTCAGGTCCGCGTGCCCGGCCAGAGTCTGGATTTCCCTGCCTTCCACCAGAATCTTCACCTTCGAAATTCCTTGGATGTTGGCCGAAAGGGTGTGAATCATGGAGACGAGCGTGAGTTCTTCGACCAGCACTCCGGAGCGGTGACCGTCGGCAAACGCCGCGTTGACGTCGACCACGGCAAGTCCCGGATCCACGAGGTAGACGCTGCGCACGTCCGCACCGGCCGCCAGGGGGTGGGAGGAGGTTTTATCCAGATAAACAGTAACCAGGGCGCGAAGCAATTCCTCTGCCCGCTGTTGGCGATCTGAAGGAAGCGGAATGGCCGCCGATTCGGCGCTTAGTACTCCGGGAGTGTCATAGGCCACAAAAAGGGTAACTCGCTCGGTGGGCCCGGCCACAGGAGGCACGATGGCCCGGCTATCAGCGGCGGGCTCGGCAGCCGCATGTCCCCGCATGCGCCATGCGTACACGCTCATTCCGAACGCAGCCAGCAAAAGCACCGCAACCGCAATATAAAGATGGCGCGGAATCACGGAGCCACTCCTAACTGGCCGCGAATCGCGGCAATCCCGTTGGCCACCGCGCCGGCAATGAGCTGCTGGTATTCGGGCGAGGACAGTTGTGACAGGTTCGATTCTTGAGGAGAGACTTCCACCGCAATCGCGGCGGTGACGATGTTGTTTAGCGGCCGCAGGGGCGCGGAAAGCGCACGAACCGGAACCTTCTGCTTCTTCAATTCCGCGGCCACGCTGGCGGTTGCCGCCTGGCTGTTCGAAACAGACGGTGACTGGGCGGTGCTCCAAGATCGGAAGGGGCCGCGATCATCGTCGCCGGAAGGCAGCAGCGCCGTGTACAGGCGAACCCCGTGGCCGCTGGAAGCCGCGTGCAAGGCGACGTACACGGCAGCGTGGACGCTGTTGGCGAAATAGGCGCGCTCGTCCAGGCTCAGATTCGCGTCTGAATCCCGCAGCACCAGGGTCGGGATGCCGCGGTTCTCCAGCTCCTGGCGCAGGCGGCGAGCCCAGGCAATAGTGATGTCTTTCTCCACCAGCGTGTTGCTGAGCACTTCTCCCGGATCGTTGCCCCCATGGCTTGCATCCACCACCGCGAAGTAGCGGCGCGGAGGAGAAGGCGATGAAGTAGCGGCTGGCATGGGGACTGCTGGGCCGCTTTGCGGCGCGCCCGCCGGCGCCGCACTGACGGCGGGCGCAGATGCACCGCTAGCTGTGGCTTGCGGCATGGCCGGCGCGGGCACAAGCGTGATTGTCCGCAGGTCTTTGCTGAAGCTGGCCAGCAGCGGGATCGTGCTGCTCACCGTGATCTCAGCGGCGCCGTCGCTCTCGGAAAACGTCGCCGAAGGAATGGCTTTGCTATTGAAGGTGAGGGCAGGGGAAGCAGGTCCCGTAAGCGGCTCGTGGGTGAAGGTAAGGCGTACCTTGCCCGGTTCGGTGGCCACAGAGGGATTCACCGGCGCGGTGAAGTGAAACACCAGTTGCGTGGGATTGTCCTCAGCCACCGAGGCGGTGAAATGAGTGCCCACACTGCCCACAAAGAGGCGTCCTGATCCCTCGTGGAACGTCACCGGGCCACCCAGGAAACGGGGCAAAAGGGAAGTCAGCGACGCGAGCGGGACAAAGCCCCTTCCACTC
>JBAVAV010000281.1:0-3922 GCA_049585895.1 Candidatus Sulfotelmatobacter sp.
GGTTACGGTGCCGTCGAAGTCGTAAACGATCCCCACGGGCTTGGTTGTGGCTGAGGGCGCAATGTCAGCCGGCGCGGTGATCGTTCCCCCCGAAACAGCGATGTTCGTGCCGTTGACGTCTTCGCCGAGCTGGCCCGCAGCGGTTGTTATGAGGGCTGCGGTCGGGACAGAGGTCCACTGGCCGAAGGCGCTCGCAACCAGCGAGTTCGCGGCAGCGTTCGGGAGGATGAGGCTGAGATCCCCCTGATCGGTGTAGTAGTTGACCTGGCCCTGCGCCCAGGTAACGGGCTGGCCCATGGTCGACGAAGAAAAAAAGCTTGATCCCGCCACATACTCGGGTCCGCCCGCGCGGGCCAGCAGCGCGAACAAAAGGGTGATTCCCAACGCCAGGGCCAGCCTCGAGAGGAGCGAGCGCGCGGGAAGACCGAGCCTTCGCGGTGTGATCGTTCGCAGCATGATCCTATGCATCATGATCAGGCGCCGTGTGATCTTGCGCAGTCAGATCCTTCTTCGCAAGATCAAGGCTGGACTCGCTCCTCTCCACCGCCGCGCCGTACGGCCTCGCCGAGATCGTCCAGGCTGACGCGTGATTTTCTGGCCAGAATGGGATCGCTGTTCAAGACTGAAAGATGCCGATCCGAAAGCAGCACGCGGCCCACGGAATCCACGGTGAAGCGCCCCACTGGCCCGGCCACGCAACTGGTCAGTCCAAGTTTGCTCGGCGGATACAAAAAGAGCAGCACGCGCTCGCCGGCGCGGTAACGTTGTCCGCTCGACCAGAGTCCGCTCCACTCGTGGATAGTCAGATCCGTTCCCGTGCTCGCGCCGCGGAAGGCGCGATCAATGTGAAAAGTGATGGCAATTGTCTCCAGCCCCGCGCCCCCGGAAGCCGGATCGCGCGCAACCGACACAACGTGGCCGGAAAAGATAATTCCAGCGGCGTGTACCATTTGCGGAAAGGCGATGACGCCGGGCGGAGCCGGTTGGCGCGGTGGCAGTTGGCGCGGAATGCTGGGCGCACCGGGAGGCCGGGGCAGAAAAAGCTGTCCGGAACTGGTGGCCGGCGCTGGGCTGGTCGGTGAGGTTTCCAGCTCACGCGCGGACGCGGGATTCGTAGCCGCACTCTGGCCGCGCAACGAAGAAGCGATCGCGAGAATCAGCGAGACTACGAACAGACCCCAACACCTTCTCCCTAACATGACGCTCCTGGGAGTTCACCAGCGATTCAAATGTCTGCTCGGAAGGGATGCGGGAAACGAGCCATGCTACTTCGAAAGCACGGCGCAACGCTGTGACGGACGTCACACCGCCTGTGGATTTTGAGAAAAAGAATCGGCGGGCTTCCCGTTTCGGTACTGGTAGGGCTCTACTCCGGCAATCCGAGGCGGCGCATCAGGTCCGCATAGCGGGGGTCGGAGCGGAGGGAGTCGAGCCCAGGATTGCGGATTGCCAGCAGGAGCTCAATGTCCTGCTGAGAGAATGCTTTCTCCAGGTATTCGAACGCCTTCTCACGATCTCCGCTGATGGCGAAAGCCACGGCTGCCGGAGCATGCCAACCCTGTTTGACTGACACAGCCAGCATAAGACCAGCGTACCCGCGGGCGTCTGCGCTCCAGGAGCCCGGAGTTGGAGAGAACTTCTGCAATTCACTTAGCGCCTCGGCGAAGTGGCCGGTTATAGCGTAGAGTTCCGAGAACTTGTAATGGGCCGGTCTGAAATCCGGGTCGCGTTCCACAGTCTTGCGGAACTGCTCAAGCGCTTCAGGGTAGCGGTGAGCCATCATCAGCTCTGCCGCATAGTTGGTATTAACTATGGGAGAGAGTGGGTCAAGCGACAGAGCGGTCCGAAATTCCTCCAGCGCCTGATTTGCACGGTTTTCAGGAACAAGAAAGGTTACAGCGTAAAAATAGTGGGCAGTGGCACTGTTGGGGTTGAGCTCCAGCGCACGCCGATACTCAGTTTCTGCCTCGCTCCAGCTCCACGCCAGCGCCAGCGCATTGGCGCGGGCCATGTGGGCCTCAGGAAGGGAATCGTCCAGCTCGAGTGCCTTGCGACTGGCCTCTTCGCCCAAGAGGAGAGCTTGCCGGGAGGTTATACCAACGCCATAGCTGGGAATGACATGGTAGGTGTCCGCGAGTCCGGTATAAGCAAGAGCATAGTTAGGATCGGCGGCGATTGCCTGTTGAAATAAATCAATGCTCTTCTTGAGGCCGCTCGGCGTGCGTCCGTACCAGAGCTGGCGCCCTTCCAGGTACAGCCGGTAGGCCTCCGGGTTCGTGGTCCCGGCGCGGCCCAGGCGTTGCTGTTCGTTTCCGCTTAGGTGGATGCGCAGCCGGTTGGAAATATCGCGGGTGATGTCGCTCTGCACTTGCGTGACATCCGCCGTTTTGCGGGCGTAGTGTGCACCCCACAACTCTGTGCCATCGGCGGTATTGACCAGGTCGGCTTGAACGCCCACCTCGTCGCCGTGCTGCGTAATGCGCCCCATGAGAACGGCGCCCACCTGCAGGGTCTGGCCGATCTGCCGCGGATCGTCTTCTTTCCCCTTGAAGCGGAAGACGGTGCTGCGCGCCATCACTTTCAAGTTGGGCAGTTGCGAGAGCGCGCTGATCAGACTTTCGGTGAGGCCGTCGCTCAGGTATTCGTTGTTTGGGTCCGCCGTGGCATTGACGAACGGCAGCACGGCGATGGAGCTGATCTTTTGCGTCCCAGACCTTTCGTGAAAGAAATAGAAGGTTAGGGCTGCCGCCATCACCAGCACCGCTGCTGCAATTTCGATGAACAGGCCTTTTCGCGATCTCCCTGGCGCTGCCGCTACGTGCGCGGAAGACGATGCCGCAGAAGCCGCAGAAACTTCGTCTGCCGCGGAGGCGCTCGGCGTCCGTCCAGACTCGAAATCGCGCTTCAGGCGCGCCAGATCGGTGCGCAAATCGGCCGCGCTCTGGTAGCGCAGATTGCGATCTTTCTCGAGGGCCTTGTCAATGATGCGTTCCAATTCCGCGGGCAGGTCAGGATTGAGCCGCAGGGCCGGCACGGGTCCCGCATCCAGAATGGCTTTGAACATGACTGCGGAACTCTCTCCGCGAAACGGGAGCGTGCCGGTCGCCATCTCGTAGAGCACGGCGCCGAAAGAGAATAGATCGCTGCGCGCATCCAGTTCTTTCGCCCGCGCCTGCTCCGGCGACATATAGGCGATGGTGCCGAGCGCCGAGCCTGGGCTGGTCAGGTGCTGTTCATCGATCGTCATCGTATTCGCCGATCCGGCCTGGCTCGACGAACTCGCGGCGGGCGCAACCTTGGCGAGCCCGAAATCCAGTATCTTGGCGTGCCCGCGCTTGGTGACGAAAATATTCGCCGGCTTAATGTCGCGGTGGATGATTCCCTGGCTGTGCGCGGCGTCCAACCCGTCGGCGATTTCAATAGCCAGCGAGAGCACGTTCTCGTTGTCCATCGGCCTGCCCGCAATGAGATGCTTCAACGTCAGGCCATCGAGAAACTCCATGGCAATGAACGATTGCTCGCCGTGCTTGCCAATTTCGTAGATAGTGCAGATGTTGGGATGATTCAGCGCCGACGCCGCGCGAGCTTCACGGCGAAAGCGCTCCAGGGCTTGCGGATCGCGGGACATTTCATCGGGCAGAAACTTGAGGGCGACGAAGCGGCCAAGCTCAGTGTCTTCAGCCTTGTAGACTACGCCCATGCCGCCACCACCAAGCTTTTCGACGATGCGGTAGTGCGAGATGGTTTGGTCGATCAATGTTCAGTCAATCGATGCAAGATGCCACGTTTTCGGGTCGCTCCATCTTACGGACACACCAATGGCCCGTCAACGAATGATGTTTTTCGGTAGTTATGGGATGCATCACTCCCTGTTTTTCCGTAGTGGTACAGTCTGAAAAAAGATTTCTATCAGGGCATCGCT
>JBAVAV010000282.1:0-5852 GCA_049585895.1 Candidatus Sulfotelmatobacter sp.
GTCGAAACTATTCACACTGAGGCTGCCCCGCTCTCCGCGACTTTCGGAGGGCGGGGATTTCTGCGGTGTGCGCTAAGGCTGTTTTCGCCTGAATTCTCTCTCGCAAAGTGGGCATCTCGCGGCTTATTCGACTTTGAGAGATTTACCACAGATCAAAACCCAAGCCGCATGCAACCGGAATGCCCGGCCTGCGAAAACCGCGCAGACCGGGGCAGCCTCAGTTGTAGTAGTGTCGGCGGAGAAAGGATGGGCCAGCCAGCCAAAGGTGGGCCAGTCCCTTCATACGGAGGGTCTTCGTTCGTACTAGTAGGGAGGTTTACGCTCCCCATCCTTTCGATCCTTTCTGCGCCGAGGCCACCAGTGGCGGGCATCAACGTACACAAAGGCGAAGAGGCTTATGATGAAAACTAGTATCATCAAGACAGGGGCAACGAATCTCATAAACATAAGCTCTCCCGGATGGGGCCGAGTTACTGATGCCATGCGACGGTATCAGGAGCTCCGGCGTTGCGTCAGGCGGCTGGGCCGTACAATACCGAACATGGCAGGTAGCAGTGGAATTCGTTTCGCTTTCCGAGAATAGGAAAGCTGGAAAGGGAGTCAAAATCCCCGCCCCTTCGGCTGCGCTCAGGGCAGGCTCTGTCTCTGCAAAACCCGCAGAGACAAGGACGGGGCAGCGCCTTCAAAAGCATGCGGGTTCCCGCGCCTCAACGGCTGCCTTTTCCACTTACAGAACAAGTCTTTCGTCGAGTAACGCCACGAGAGTTCCGACGCCTCCTGTCAGCCTTGACGCGAATTGTAGTGGGTTTGGATGAGCCGACGGCAGCAGCAAAGGCAGCAGGACTTAGGGCGTTGAGCACTGCAGACGGATTCCTGGCGATCACGGTCAGCAAGGTGCGAGCTGGTGCTTCTGGAGTCCTCCGCCCTCCCTCCCAGTGCTTGATGGCGTCGAGGCTGAACCCAAACGTGTCAGAGAATCTGGCTTGCGTCATGCCAAGTCGATTGCGGATGGCCTTCACATCAACATCGTGGGGCACATGTGCTTTGAATCCTTCCTGCTCCCCGGCAAGAAAAGCCTCAACGTCGTCAAGACCATCCATCATTTGCTCGAATTGCGTTTTCATGCTGGCTCCCATGAGTCTATGAAATGCCCTCGAAAATACTATCGGCCCGTTTCTTTAGCGCGTTGCGCTCTGCCATTGACAGATTTTCTTTCTCATTCTTTGGAAAAACTGTAATCAGAAAAACCGGAAATCTCTCGTTGCGCCAGATATACACGACCCGCGCCCCGCCACTTTTTCCCATTCCCTTGCGTGCAACCCGGACCTTTCGAAATCCGCCTGTTCCACGAACCAGATCTCCACATTCCGGGTCCGCCGCAACCAGCGCAACGATGTCCGCACGCTCCTCCTCGCTAAAAAGCCTATTGGCAATGGCGAGATAAGTAGGCGTCTCGACAACCGTCTGCACAGTTGTTTTTGTACTCCATTGGACACCTTAAAGTCAAGAAAAGGTTATGTGCCAGTGGACACCAAAGGATTGGGGACTGGGCCACCTTTGGTTTCTCGTCGGCCCTATCACCAATGAGGCTGCCCCACGCTTCGCGGTTTTCGAAGCGTGGGCACCACCGACGATGGTATCAGGGGTTTGGCTGAAGGCATGTCAGCTTTTTGCGGACTTTAGGCGGCGGTGGTGACGAATGAACAAGGGTCGGGGTCCGTGGTGCCCACCTTCCGAACATCGCGGAAGGTGGGGCAGCCTCTGTCGTGATAGCGCCAGCAGTAAAAAAATCAGAGGTGGGCCAGCCCCCCGTCCCCACATGAGCACCTACGCCCAAGGCGCAAACCGGAAGCCCGTAGCTCGCAACTCGAAGCTCAGGTAGTGATCGTCTCGAGGCCGTGCCCGTGCGGCCCCATTTCCCGTTGCCGCAGCAGGAAGGCGAACGTCAGGCCGAGGAAGCCGAGGATCGAGAAAATCCACATCCCCAGGTTGTAACCGGTGGGGTGGTCGGCGCCGGCGTGGCTGTAGTCGTTGGCCCAGCCCACCATCAGGTTGAACCCGGCCAGTCCAATGTTCTGGATCATGGTCATCAAGCCATAAGCCGTGCCCAGCTTCGATTGGTCGACTAGATAGGCCACCGCGGGCCACATCACCGCCGGGATCAGCGAAAAGGCGATGCCCATCATGGCCATGGTGAGCAGCAGAATCGGGGGCAGATGGTGCGCCACGAAGGCAAAGTGCCCGTCGGCGGTGAACGCGGGCAGGTAGACCGTAACGAAGCTGGCCGAGCGCACGTAAGCCATGAGCAGGTAGACGGGAATGAGAAGCAGTGATCCCAGCATCATCAGCAGCGCGCGGCGGCCGAGTTTGTCGACGAACAATCCGAACGTCGGCGTGCCGAACATGGTGAACAGGGTCAGCATGCCGACCAGGTCGCCGCCGGCTTCGCGCGTGACGTGGTGCGCGTCCATGAAGAACTTGTAGGCAAAGGTTTCGAAAGGAAAGATGGCCGAGTAAAACGTGATGCACAGCAGCACGATGTACCAGTAAGAAAGTCCGAAAGCCTTGATGTCTTTGAAGACGACTTTGTCGGTCGCTCCCGCGGGGCCGACCTGATAGCGCTTCTCGGCGTAGACCTCGAGAGCCCAGTAGATGACCGCGCCGACGACGCACAGCGCGCCAAAGCCGACAGAAATCAGCAGCGGGTTGCGCCAGTAGTTGTAGGCGAATCCGGCCCAGGAGGGCGATTGCTGCGCCAGGAGCGATCCGGCGCGGGAGATCATCAGGTTAATGCCGAAGGCGAAGCTCAGTTCCTTGCCACGGAACCACTTGGCCACGGCGGTGGTGACGGCGACGATCAGGGATTCGGCGCCCAGGCCGAAGACTAGACGGCCGGTGGCCATCACCGGAAGTCTTCCGGCCAAAACGGTTACGACGGACCCGAAGAAACACAGCGTGCCGAAGATGAGGAGGGCTTTTCGCGTGCCGATGCGGTCTACGACGTAGCCGCCTATCAGAACCATGAAGACATTGGGAATGCTGTAGATCGCCTGCAGCAGTCCGATGTTGGAATCGGAGAAGCCGAGTTGTTTCACCAGCAGATCGGCAATCGGCGCTATGCAGTCGTAGACGTAATAATTCCCGAACATGGTCAGGCTGACAAAAATCAGCACCAGCCAGCGGAACGCCCGGCTGGGTTCAGGACGCACAGTTTCGGTCATGAATGTTCTCTTAGACGAACAGGATTAGACCCCGGTGATTGCGAGCAGAGAAGAGTAGCAGATTGCGATGCCCATTGTGGAACGCAAACAGAGAAGGTAGTGGTAAGTCTGAAGTCGGAGTCGAGCAACTCTCACAGGAATCAAGTACGCCTTAGCGAACTTTGCGGCATCCTTGTGGGGCCTTTGCGGTTAACAGCTTTTAGAGCTTCTAACCGCCAAGATCGCAAAGAAAGCCGCAAGGTTCGCGAAGGCAGCCACTACGAAGAGAAGGGCGAACCGGTGCGATTCGCCCGTATGTCCTATCTCAGCTAGGCGGCTTCGTCGCGAATGGCGGACCTTACCTTCGCGGCCAGTTCCGGAGTTACTTCATTTACCTGGTGAGCCGTGCGAGCGTGCTCGGCAGCTTGCTGCAGGACGTCCTGTTCGGATTCGCCGCGAGCTACAAAGTCACAGTTTCCTACCACATCATTACAATGCAATACCTTGGGCATGGAAAACCTCCTTGGTCGGAATGCGGGGAGTATACCATTCGGCGACTGGCATGGAACCGTAAAGGTCTCTGGCGCCTGGCAAACCGGAGGTTCTTATTTCACATCTGCACCTGACATTTAATATTTGACGATCGCGGCGAACGATTTCGGGTCAAGCGAGGCTCCCCCGACCAGTGCGCCATCGATTTCTTCCTGCGCCATCAGGGTCGAGGCGTTGTCCGGTTTCACCGAGCCGCCGTAGAGGATGCGCAGCTTGGCGGCGAATTCTTCGCCAAAAACTTCCGTGGCCTCGCTGCGGATAATGGCGTGGGCTTCGGCGGCGAGTTCGGGCGTGGCAGTCTTGCCGGTGCCGATGGCCCAAACCGGCTCGTAGGCAACCACCAGTTTCGGGGCTTTCTTGGCGGAGATGGCATGAAAGGCGCGGACGCACTGGCGGCGAAGCACGTCCTCGGTGAGTCCGGCTTCGCGTTCTTCGAGCAGTTCGCCAACGCAGCAGATGGGCGTGAGTCCGGCCTCCAGCGCGGTCTTCAGCCGCAGGTTCACGGTATCGTCGGTCTCGCCAAAGTATTGCCGGCGCTCGGAATGGCCGACGATGACGTGCGTCACTCCGAGGCACAGCAGCATTGGGGCCGAAATTTCTCCCGTGTAGGCGCCTTCGGCCTTCCAGTGCACATTTTGGACTCCGATGGCGACGCCGGATCCCTGCGCAGCTTCAATCGCGGCAGCCACATCGGTGTAGGGCGGACATACCACAATCTCGTCGCGGCTGTGACCCGCAACCAGAGGCAAAAAAACGCGGAAGAAGTCGCGCGTTTCGTCGGGTGTTTTATTCATCTTCCAGTTGGCTGCGATGAGCTTGGTTCTCATGGTTAGACTTTCTCGATTCTGAATGGGGATGCGGTGTTCAAGTGTTTCAGGTTTTCCGCAACGCGCGTGTAGGCACGCAACGTCGCAATGTCGAAGAGAACGAATCGAACTGCGGTTACATGGCGAGTGCAAGCCAGGACCGCCAAGGTGGAAGAAATCGCCACGGATGCGGCTTCGACTGCCGGATATCCGTATGCGCCCGTTGAAATTGCCGGGAAGGCCAGGGAAGTCAGGTAATGCTGAGCGGCCAGAAGGATGGACTCGCGATGGCAACTGGCCAGCGTTTCCGCTTCGCCGTGCTCTCCGCCGCGGTAAACCGGGCCCACGGTGTGGATTACGTGTGTGGCCGCCAGCCGTCCGCCGGTGGTGATGACTGCTTTCCCCGCGGGGAGGCTTCCAATCCTGGCCACGATCTGGCGACATTCGGCGAGAATCGCGGGGCCTCCCGCACGGTGAATGGCGCCATCCACTCCGCCTCCACCTAGAAGAGACGAGTTGGCGGCGTTCACGATCGCGTCGGTCGCTTCTTTAGTGATGTCCGCGGGACCATGGAATTCGATGGTCTTGCCGCAATTCAGCACGAGTCGAATTGAGAAATCCTGCACGCCCGTTTCCAGGGAGATCACTTTTTGTCCGTCAACGCTTCGACGCCGGGAAGTTTCTTGCCTTCCAGGAATTCCAGCGACGCGCCGCCGCCGGTGGAGATATGCGTGATCTTGTCGGCGACTCCGGCAGCATGGACCGCTGCGACGGAATCTCCTCCACCCACGATTGAAACGGCGCCCGCGTTCTCCGCGACTGCCTCCGCGATCTTGAAAGTACCCTTGGAAAATCCGGGAACTTCGAAGACGCCCATAGGTCCGTTCCAGACGATGGTTCGCGCCCGGGAAATCTCTTCGGAGAAGAGTTCGATGGTCTTGGGCCCAATGTCGAGTGCCATCTTGTCGGCTGGAATTGGTTGACCCTCTCCGATTTGCTGCACCACTGCGTTGGCTACAGGTTTCAGGGCGACCACGTGATCGATCGGCAGAAGGAACTTGAGGTTCCGCTTTTTCGCTTCGGAGAGCAACTGTCGGGCGAGGTCGAGCTTGTCGGCCTCCAGAAGCGACTTGCCGATGTCCCGTCCCTGCGCCTTGAGGAAGGTGTAGGCCATGCCGCCGCCGACGATCAGCGAATCCACTTTAGTCATGAGATTCCGGATCACGCCGATCTTGTCGCCGACCTTGGCGCCCCCGAGGATCGCGACGAAGGGATGCTCGGGATGCTCCAATGC
>JBAVAV010000283.1:0-1804 GCA_049585895.1 Candidatus Sulfotelmatobacter sp.
CAGTTATCCTGGAAATTACGCCCAGTTACTATTCCACGTGGACCAAATGATAAATCTCGACCAATATCAGATACGATGACAATCGCCGACACTGTTAACTGGAAGAAGTCAATAATCGCATACACGAATATCTTATGTCACAGTATTGATTTAGTCAGTCGCGTAAGTAGGACAAATCATAATACGTAAGTTTCTTATCCTTCTCGTGTCAGCCGCAACTTATACTGAAAAAGTAACAAGTTCTGCGCAACACTGAAAAGTCCGAATTTACTACATGTAACGACAACACAAAGGCGAGATTGATTGACTGATTCAAAGTTCAAAGTTCAAATTTCTCTAGCGAGGATATACTTGTAGGTAAGTAAATGCCAACTCCAATAGATTACGGTATGATGCCAACTCCAGACCCCACCGCATCATAGGTCTTTATAAAGGACGATATTGTGGCACTAATTAATGAATGAGCAGATATTGTTAGGTCTTATTGTATTTGTAGCAGTAATATGGCTTATGACAGCAGTCAATTCTTCGAGCACAGCAATAAGCGCTAATGCTGCTGTTTCAAATACAACAGAAAATGTCATTAAAGTAAAAGTAGGAGGAGGAAACGCAACTGTATTGCTGACTCAATATCTTCCATCAAAAATAACAATCAAAGTTGGGGACAGTGTGACGTGGTACAATCCAGCATCGGTAGCATCACCTCATACAGTTACATTCGTTATGGATAATTCCACCGATACAGATTTTCTTCAGGGGTTTCTCGTTCCGGCTTCTACAAAATTTATGCCTGCCCCTCCTGGTTCCAATGGTCAACCAGAAATGTTCAATGGTACGACTGGAACGAAAATGATAATAGCAGCCAACATCAGAGGGACAAGCCCATTTGTAATTGATGCATCAGGAAACGTCAAAGCAATAAACGGGAATGGAACATCATCATCATATCTCATGAATGGAAATGAAAAGTACGTGAATTCGGGGTGGATACTCCCAAAAGGACAGAGTATCGCAACCCACATGCTGAATGCATTCACTCTTACATTTACAAAACCAGGAATATACAACTATCATGACCTGCTCTATTCTTGGATGAAAGGCACAGTTATAGTGAAGTAATAAGTGATATTCTGTGAATAACGGTGTAGTCGTTGTTGTCCTCTCCTAACTTGAAGCAACGCTCTGATTCAAGCAACAATATCCAACAAGTAGTTTGTTTCTCGACACATTCATTATATTTGATGCTGGTAAATCAGTTCGTGATATAAAATATTAGGAGATCAAGCAGGTGAAGAAAAGGGCAAAATCACAAGCCAGAGAGTACTAGATGTCGATCCACCGAGGATGGAAGTTTCTTTCTCAGGGACCGGGGAATTTAGAGGAGTGGAAACTACAGTGACTGTTACATACTGGTCTATTCTTAGATCTGGTGGGGCAATGTCAGGGGAGCTGCTCGTCATTATTGTTTACTCCCTTATAGGCACTCTCAAAGAGAGGATTAGGTAAGTAGAATAATTAATTGGAAATTCACAGGCAATATCCCTCTGACTCAGATTCCAATTAATACTTCAAAATGGTGAAGTGCTATATTCATAGGAGAACAGATGGGGAATAAAGAAAAATTAACTAACTAACTAATCTGCAGCACATGATATATGACGTCATCGCCGAGCCGCACTCTTTGTTACCCTCGGCTGAGATTGTGCACGATAACCCTATCTGTGGTTTAGATAATGATTGTGGTTGCACAATTGGGTCAATGGATATTCTAGAGGGTAAACCTGCAAGAGGATGCGGATAGATT